>CAYSFO010000026.1:0-19185 GCA_964430695.1 uncultured Muribaculaceae bacterium
ATGCTTATATTTTTACTGGCCCAAGAGGAACTGGTAAGACAAGTACTGCTAAGATTTTTGCAAAAACGATTAATTGCGAACATCCAAAAGATGGAATTCCTTGTGGGGAATGTAGTAGTTGTTTAAATATTAATACGAATGCAGACATCATTGAAATAGATGCAGCTTCTAATAATGGAGTAGATGAAATAAGAGAACTTATCAACAATGTAAAAATAGCTCCATCTTTTAGTAAATATAAGGTTTATATTATCGATGAAGTACACATGTTATCTCAAAGCGCTTTTAATGCATTACTATTAACACTTGAAGAACCGCCAAGTCATATTGTTTTTATTTTAGCTACAACGAATATAGAGAGTGTACCTATTACTATCTTATCTCGTTGTCAAAGGTATGATTTTAAAAAATTAGATAACAATGATTTGGTAGCGCATTTAAAAAGTGTATGTCAGAAGGAAGAAATTCAAATTACTGATGATGCTGTTCAGGAAATCGCTTATTTATCAGAAGGTGGTTGTCGTGATGCGTTAAGTATATTAAACCAGTTATCCACAAGCAATCCTACTATTGATTTAGATATTGTTCTTAATAATTACGGCTCGGTTTCACTTATCCAAATTAAAAATATTGTAAAATATTATATTGAAAATAATTATGAAAAATTGAAAGAGATTTTTGACAATATTGAAAAATCTTCAATTGATTACAAAGTTTTTATAAAAAAATTAATTGATCAGCTTTTTTTAGAGGCGATTCAATTTAAATCTAATCATAAAAATGAACAATATTTAAATATAAAAAGTATTATTTTTGCCTTAAATGATTTAATGAATAAAATAAATATTAATATTGATCCGTTTTTGCTTATCTTTTTGATACTCATTCAGTTTATGGATATGAAGTATGATATGAATGAAGCAAAAGTTGTAGAATGTTCAAATAATAATGAAGAAGATTCTAAAATGATTGATGATACAGTAGTAAAATTAGTTGAAAAAATGGATGAAAAGACAGAAGAAATTCAAGATAATCAAGAAGTTCTTGCAGTGAATGAAAATTTTAATCAATATTTGAATAAAATAAAGGAGATTCGACTTAATAATTGTTTTGCAGAAGCGGATAAGTGTTTATTAGCTCCTTATAAAGAAAAATGGAAAAAATTTAATAAGAACATTAGTTTGATTGACGCCATAAAGCCAATAATTGTTGATTCGACAGTCGTTCTAGCTTCTCCAAAAATAAATATTATTGCTAATGCACAACAGAGTATAGTTGAATTATTTAACCAAGAGCTTGCTAAAATTGAGAAAGCCTATGAAGAAAGTATTGGTGAAAAAATTCATTTTATTGCATTATTTATAGATGATTGGGAAGCAAGTAAAAAGGAATATATAAAAAGATTGAAAGAACATTATGTTTATCAAATTTTAGAAGAACCTGTTTTTGAGGAAGAAAAAATAGAGAGGCATTCGGAAGACGAAAACGAGGATTATTCAAGTGTTTTAAATATTTTTGATAAAAATAAAGTTGAAATAAAATAAAAGAAAGAAGGAATATATTATGAATATGCAAAATTTAATGGCACAAGCACAAAGAATGCAAAGGGATATCCAAAAAAAGAAGGATGAAATCGATCAAAAGTTATTTACTGGAAAATCAGAAATGGTTGAAGTTGTTTTTAATGGTAAGAAAGAAATGGTTTCTATTAAAATTACAAACAGAGAGTTAGGCAGTGATGATATTGAAATATTAGAAGACATGATTCTTTTAGCTTCTAAAGATGCAATTTCTCAAGTAGATAAAGAAATTGAAGATAAATTAGGAGCTATTGGTTCTGGTTTAGGTGGTCTTTTCTAAAATGATTTATCCTAAGAAGTTAGAGAACATTATAGAATATTACAAAAAATTGCCAGGAATTGGAGAAAAGAGTGCAGAACGTTTAGCTCTTGCCACATTAGATTTTACTTCAGAACAAATAGAGGATTTTAGTGTTTCTTTAGTAGAAGCTAAGGAGTCTTTACGACCATGTAAAATTTGTGGTCATTTAACGGACAAAGAAATTTGTGATATTTGCAGTGATGATGGAAGAGATAAAAATATAATTTGTGTTATCGAGGATTATAAAAGCGTTTTTACTTTTGAGCGTGTTGGTAATTATCGTGGAACTTATCATGTACTTAATGGACTTATTTCTCCTACAGAAGGCATTGGTTATGAAGATATTAATTTTTCTAGTTTAATGGATAGGGTAGAAAAATTAAAGCATCCTGAATTAATACTTGCTTTAAAATCTAATATTGAAGGAGAAACAACGACATTATTTATCAAAAAAATGTTTGAAGGAAAGGATGTATTAATTTCTAGGTTATCCTATGGAATTCCTATGGGAGCTGATATTGATTACATTGATGTGATTACTTTAGATAAGGCTTTAGATGATCGAAAGCAAATTTCAGAATAATATTTCTAACTGTTTGTCCATATAATTTATTAAAGGTGATTAACATGATGAAAAAAGTTGTTTCATTATTGAAAAAAGTAATATTTGCATTTTTATTATTATATGGACTTAATCTTTGTATTAATTCTTTAAATGTTGTTATTCCTATTAATGTTTTTACTTTAGGGACCGTTACTGTTTTAGGAGTTCCAGGATTAGTTTCGTTAATAACATTGTTTTTTATGACAAAATGAGTTTTAGTAGGTGGTATTTTGATAAAAAATAAAAATATTCAATTATTAGTGAATAAATTTAATGAGAATAAATTAGCTCATGTTTTTTTGATTGAAACAAATGATAAAAAAGCAGCGCTTTTAGATATACAAGAGTTTATCAAAATGATTAATTGTCCTGATAATGCCTATGTATCTGCTTGTTCTAAGTGTAATTTATGTCATTTAATTGATACAAATGCAATTGCTTCTTTAGAAATTATCTATCCTGATGGACAAGCTATTAAAAAAGTACAAATGGAAAATCTAAAAAAATCTTTTTCTAGTATGCCATATTTATCTAAATACAATGTTTATGTTATAAATGATGCAGAAAAATTTAATGCATCTTCTGCTAATACCATGTTAAAGTTTATTGAGGAACCAGAAAAAAATATTCTTGGTTTTTTGATTACAAATAATAAAGAAAATGTAATTAATACCATTAAAAGTAGATGTGAAATTGTAAAAGCTTTATATTCAGGAGAAGTAATAGATGATTCTTTTAAACATTTGCAAAAATTAGCAAAAGATTATATATATAAATTAGAGGTAGAAAAGAAGAAGAGTATCGTATATAATAAGATTATTCTTGATGAGAAATTAGAAAAAGAAGATTTATTTAAATTTTTTCAATATATTTTAGAAATATATGTAGATATAATGAATAATACATTTCAAGAAGAAATGCTTGTATCTTTGAAAGAGTTAAGTAAACAGGATATTATAAAACGAATCAATTTGGTTAGTGAAGTACTTGATCGATTAAATTACAATGTAAATGTAAATTTATTGTTGGATTATTTTGTACTTAGATTGGAGGATTAAATATGAATATATATGGAGTTAAGTTTAATGATAAAGGAAAAATATATTATTTTAATGCTCATGATTTAAAGTTGAATAATAATGTTTGTGTTATTGTAGAAACAGAAAAAGGATTACAATATGGGAAAGTTGTATCAAAGATTGATGATGAAATAGCAAATACTGATAATGTTTATAAAGATATCATACGATTAACGACAAAAGAAGACTATAAAAAGCATTTAAGTAATTTAAAAGATGCGGAGCAAGCATTAAAAAATGCACAAAAGTTAGCAGATGAATTAAATTTAGATATGCGTTTTATCTCTTCTAGTTTTACTTTTGATAAGAAACAATTATTATTAAATTTTACAGCGGATGAAAGAGTAGATTTTCGAGAGTTAACAAAAAAATTGGCTGCTATTTATCGTACAAGAATTGAACTTCATCAAATAGGAGCTAGGGATAAAGCTTGTAATGTAGGTGGAATAGGGCAATGTGGTCGAGAATTATGTTGTAGTTCTTTCTTAACTTCCTTAGAATCTGTTTCTATGAATATGGCTAAAAATCAAAATTTAGCATTAAATCCTTCTAAAATTAATGGGAGTTGTGGACGTTTACTTTGTTGTCTTGCTTATGAAGATGAAGCCTACTTAGATGCACATCGAGGATTACCAAGCGTTGGAGATACAGTAACAATTGAGGAGTCTCGTGGAAAAGTAATCTCTGTTGATATATTAAATCGAAAAATCAAACTAGATTGTGGAAATGAAATTAGAGAAGTGGATTTAAATAATGAAAGTCATAAATGATTTATTTGATTATGAAGGTTTAAAAATTGTTCAAGATACAGATTTGTTTAAATTTTCTTTAGATTCTATTTTACTTGCTGAATTTGTGGATAATGTGGATAATTCAAAGTTGATTTTGGATTTGTGTACAGGTAATGCTGCAGTACCTTTGATTTTATCTTATTATTTATCAAGCAAAATTGTTGCTTTTGAGTTACAAGATTATGTTGCAGAATTGGCCAAGGAAAGTATTGCCATTAATCATGCAGAAAATCAAATTCATTTAATTCATGACGATGTTAAAAATATAAAAAATTATTTCCCGGGAAATAATTTTGATGTTATTGTAGCAAATCCACCTTATTTTAAATTAAATAAAAATTCGATTCTTAATGATAATTGTAAAAAAGCTATAGCAAGACATGAACTTGCTTTAAATTTAGAAGATTTGTTTTATGTTGTTAAATATGCTTTAAAAGACAATGGGGAGTTTTATCTTGTCCATCTGCCAGAAAGATTAGAAGAAATTTTTTATTTATGTGAAAAAAATAAGATAATTGTTAAAAAAGTTCAATTTGTTTATACAAAAAGTGATAAAAATGCTACTATAGTTTTAATAAAATGTATTAAAGGAGCAAGAAATTCTTTAAAAGTATCTTCTCCGTTGTTCATAGATGATTATAAAAGTTACAAAAATATTTTTAGAGGGTAGGGATAATAATGATTCTTTATGAAAAAACGTTTGAAAATATTAAAACTTTAAATTTTAATTTTCCAATTGAGGATCAATTTTATGCATATAAAAATGAAGCTATTGTTGCAGATGGTGTTACAAGAGATCCAATAGGAATATCGGATTTTTCTTCCGTATCTCCGAAAGAATTATTAGAAAAATATCCTAGGCCCAGTGGTGCAGAGATGGCGGCTTCGGCGATAACTGAAATGTTTGCTAAAAGTAAAGGGACATTAAGTGAAAGATTAATCAAATGTAATCAGGCAGTTCAATTATTAAATGATAAATATATTCCTATTTGTGATTATTTAGAAAATGATTATTATGCTGCTGTTGCATCTTGTGCAAAAATAGAAAATAGTTTTTTATATTATTCTTTTATATGTGATTGTGGAGTTATTGTATATGATAAAGAAGGAAATATAAAATTTCAAACGGAAGATGAAAAAGAATTATACTGTGATCCTTACTTAGATAAAATTGGAATTCAATGGAATTTGCCAAAAGACAGAGTTAGAGTTAGAAGGGATTATAGAAATAATTTAGATAATATTCAGGATGGTAAATGTGTTTCTTATGGCGCTTTAACAGGAGAGAAAGAGGCTATATCTTTTATTCGAAGTGGAAAAATTGATTTAGAAGACACGGATATAGTTATTGTTTACTCGGACGGATTTACAAACTTTCTTCATTTGGAAGAATTTATAAATTTAGTTCTTCATTTTAATGCACAACAATTTGAGCAATATATTAAAGAGAAATCATTTAGTGACTCTGAAAAATATGGAAAAGAAAAAACGCTTGTTCTTATGACAAAATGAGTAATCATGTAGAAAGGAGACTGTATGAAATTAATTGTAGGTTTAGGTAATCCAGGGAAGGAGTATGAAAATACTCGTCATAATGTTGGATTTATGGTACTTGACCATTATATAGAAAATGATGGTTGGCAAAAGAAATTTGATGGCCTTTATCAAATTATAAATGTTGAAGGGGAAAAGATTTTATTTTTAAAACCTACAACTTTTATGAATCTTTCCGGAGGGTCTGTTGTTCAAGCAAGTAAGTATTATGATATATCTGCAGAAAATATATTGATTATACACGATGATATGGATATTGATTTTGGAAAATTCAAATTAAAAAAGAATAGTTCTTCTGGAGGGCATAATGGTATAAAGTCCATTATTGCTGCATTAAATACAGATACATTTAATCGTTTAAAAATTGGTATTTCTCATGATAAAAATAAAGATACTATCAATTATGTATTGGGAAAATTTTCGAAAGAAGAAATCAATTTTTTAAATGATCATTACAAGCTATATAATGAAATTATTCATTCCTTTATTTGTGATGGAATGGATCAAACGATGAATAAGTACCATTCTTAGGAGGTATTATGAACTGGTTAAATGATAAGTTTCCTTTAACGGAGAATATACAAATTACTGGTTTAACCAAAGAATTGAATGTTTTCTATTTACTTCATTTATTTGAAAATAAAAAGGAAAATTTGCTTGTTGTTACAAATTCTTTGTATGAATGTAATCAGTTATTTTCTTTATTAAGTACATATACGGATCATGTGCTTCTTTTTCCCATGGATGATTTTTTATCTTCTGTTGCGTTAGCAATTTCTCCAGATTTAAAAATTAAGAGATTAGAAACATTAAAAAAAATAGAGGACGAAAAATATATTGTTGTAACAAATTTGACAGGATTTCTAAAATTTTTGCCGCAGAATAAAAAAGGTGAAAGAAAAGACCTTTGTTTGAGAATGAATGAGGAAGTAAAACGAGATACTATTGTTTCTCACTTGGATAGATATGGATATACTAGAGATTCTATTGTTACATCCACTGGTACTTATGCTGTTCGGGGATTTATTTTTGATATTTTTCCTACTTTTTTAGAGCATCCTATTCGAGTTGAATTTTTTGGAGATACAATTGATTCTATTCGTTATTTTGACGAAGATACACAACTTTCTTTACATACGATAGAAGAAATATCTATTTCTCCTTATGATGAGGTTATTGAAGAGAGTAAAAGTTCTTTACTCGATTATTTAGATGAACCTTTTGTTATTTATTATGATTATCAACAAATTGAAGTTGCTTATAAGAAATTATTAGAAGATATTATAGAGTACAAGAAAAGTAATGAAATTTCTAATGAAATAGAATATATGTACAAAATGGAAGACTTTTCCATTTCGAAAGAAATCTATATTGAAACCATTGCAAATACAAGTGCGAAGAAAATGCCATTATTTTCTTTTGCTTCTTTTGAAATTGAAAATTTTAGATCTAATTTTGATTTATTAAAAGAAAAAGTTTTTGGTTGGTTAAATAATAAAAAAACTGTAATTTTTTGTTTGTCAAAAGAAAATCAAGTTAAGAAAATCAAAGAGTTATTTGATGTCGTCTATGTTGTTCAATATGATAGAATTGTAGAAAATCAAGTGAATGTTATAAAGAAAAAGATAAATCAAGGGTTTCTTATTGATGATTATGTTGTTATTTCTGAATTTGATATCGAAAAAGTGCATATAGAGAATATTAAATATAAAAATACTTTGAAAATTGGGAAGAAAGTTAACTCTTTAAATAATTTGGAACTAGGGGATTATGTTGTTCATCGTAGTCATGGTATAGGAATTTATAATGGTGTTGTTACTTTAAATCAAATGGGAATGCAAAAAGATTTTATTCAAATTAATTATTTAGGAAATGATAGGGTATATATCCCTGTTGAAAAGATTTCTACTATTTTTAAATATACTGATAAAGATGGAACAAAGCCAAAAATTAATAAATTAAATAGTACTTCTTGGGAATTAAAAAAACGTGCATGTCAAAAGAAAATTAAGGATATTTCTGAGGAATTGATGCAGCTTTATGCGAAACGTAGTAGTACTAAAGGAATAGCTTACATTGATTATCCAATGGAAGATTTGTTTGCTATGGAATTTCCTTATGAAGAAACGAAAGACCAGTTAAAAGCGATAGAAGATGTTCAAAACGATTTAAGAAGTCAAGTACCTATGGATCGATTGTTGTGTGGGGATGTAGGTTTTGGTAAAACAGAGGTTGCCTTTCGAGCCATGTTTAAAACCATTTTAAATAATAAGCAAGTTTTATATTTATGTCCTACAACGATATTGTCTAAACAACAATATACATCTGCTTTAAAACGTTTTGCTTCTTATCCAATTGAAATTGCTTTATTAAATCGTTTTACTTCTACTAAAGAAGTTAAGCGTATTTTAGAAGATTTAGATGCAGGTAAAATTGATATTTTATTTGGAACGCATCGCCTTTTGAGTGATGATGTGAAGTGTAAGAATTTAGGTTTACTTGTTGTTGATGAGGAACAGCGTTTTGGGGTGACGCATAAAGAAAAAATAAAAAAGTTTAAGAATGACGTGAATGTGCTTACGTTATCTGCAACGCCGATTCCAAGAACGATGAAAATGGCTATGAGTGGGTTAAGGGACTTATCTATCATAGATACAGCTCCTGTGAATCGTTATCCTGTACAAACTTATGTTTTAAGTGAAAATGAGTTGATTGTAAAAGATGCTATTTATAAAGAATTGACTCGAAAAGGGCAAATTTTTATTTTATATAATCAAGTTGCTTCAATTAGTGAATTTTGTGACAAATTACGAAAACTTATTCCAGAAGCAAGGATTACTTTTGCTCATGGACAAATGACGAAAAAAGAACTTGATGATATTATGGAGTCCTTTGTTGATTATGCATTTGATATTTTGGTATGTACTACTATTATTGAAACGGGAATCGATATTCCGAATGCCAATACTTTGATTATATATGATGCCGACCATTTTGGTCTTAGTCAACTTTATCAAATACGAGGACGTGTTGGTAGAAGTGATAAAATCGCTTATGCTTATCTTTTATATAATAATCATAAGATGTTAAATGATATTGCTGTGAAACGTTTACAAGCAATAAAGGATTTTACAGAGCTTGGAAGTGGGTATCGTATTGCTATGCGTGATTTATCCCTTCGGGGGGCTGGAGATATTTTAGGTAGTGAGCAAGCTGGATTTATTGATTCGGTTGGAATTTCTTTGTATACGAAAATGGTAGAGGAAGAAATAAAGAGGCTGAATGGAGAAATAGTGGAAGAAGATACGGACACTAAGTCATTAATTAATGTAAATACCCATATTAGTGATACATACGTAAGTGATGAAGATATGAAAATAGAAATTCATCAAATGATTAATGAGGTAGAAGATGAAATATCTCTTCATCGTATTCAAAGCATTTTAGAAGACCGTTTTGGAAAAATTACAGAAGATATAAAGGTGTATATGTATGAAGAATGGTTTGAGAAGTTAGCTAAAAAATTAGAAATTATTCATGTAAGACAAACAGAACGTTTTGTAGAAATAGAAATTCCGGAAAAGTTTTCTTCAAATGTAAAAGGAGATAAGTTGTTTTTAGAAGCGTATAATATAAATCCTAGTTTTTCTTTTAAGTATTTAAACAAGAAAATTATTATCACGTTACTTATTAAACGAAATGAAAAACACTTTTTATATTCCATTGTTCCATTATTAGAACTAATTATAAGTGACTTGGAGGAGGTTTAATCTTCTTCTTTTATTTTGTATGTTAAGGGAATGATGGTTTCACTTCTTACAAAATTAGCAATTAATTTATCTTGCTGCTTTGAAATTATAATTCCAATAGTTTTATTGTGAAATGGTTCTTTTATTTGTTCATCTACTATTTGCATATAAAATTCGATTTGAGCTTTATCTTCTTTTCTTAATTCCCTAAGTTTTAACTCAACAACAAAAAAGCAATTGAATTTGTAGTTGAATAAAAAAATGTCAATATAATAATTTTTCTGGTTATAACTTAGTTTGTATTGATTATCTATTAAGGAAAATCCATCTCCGAGTTGATTAAAAAAGTTTTGAAGTTTTGCAAGAATTTCTATTTCTAAATCATGTTCTGAATTGATTCTTCTTTCTTTTTCTAGTTCTATAGTAATTGGGTCTTTCATGGTGTTAAAAATAGAATATTTAGTGGTAGGGGCAATGATTTCTATTTTATCTGGTTTATTCACTAATCGTCCATAGGAGTTATTCTTTATTTCATTAATTAATTCTCTTTTTGATAAATTTTTAGTAATACATAAATTAATATAGTAATTACGCTTCTTTTTATCTTTGATAGGAAGTAGAGTTACAATATTGGTCCAAGAAAGTTGCGCCACTGGCGCAAGAATTGGAAATGATAAATAAAATTGTCTAAATCTAGATAAATTGGTGTAATTATACCCATTTCCGTATTTTTTTGTATATTTTATACTCCATTCTTTAATTAGTCCATTTCCATACTTTGCACGTTTATCTCCACCTTGTGTCTCAACAAGCAATCTTCCAATATTCCAATAGTTTTTTAATGTACTATGATTTTCTTTTAGTATTCTAGTTTGTTTACTTATCTCATTCTTTTTGATGAAAACTTCAATTTCGTTAAAATAATTCATGAATTTATCCTTTCTGTTATTGTTTGTTGTTGATTTTATAAGTGAGTGGAATAATAGTTTCACTTCTTACAAAATTAGCAATTAATTTATCTTGCTGCTTTGAAATTATGATTCCGATAGTTTTATTGTGAAATGGTTCTTTTATTTGTTCATCTACTATTTGCATATAAAATTCGATTTGAGCTTTATCTTCTTTTCTTAATTCCCTAAGTTTTAACTCAACAACAAAAAAGCAATTGAATTTGTAGTTGAATAAAAAAATGTCAATATAATAATTTTTCTGGTTATAACTTAGTTTGTATTGATTATCTATTAAGGAAAATCCATCTCCGAGTTGATTAAAAAAGTTTTGAAGTTTTGCAAGAATTTCTATTTCTAAATCATGTTCTGAATTGATTCTTCTTTCTTTTTCTAGTTCTATAGTAATTGGGTCTTTCATGGCGTCAAAAAGAGAATATTTAGTAATGGGAGCAATGATTTCTATTTTATCCGGTTTATTTACTAATCGTTCATAGGAATTACTTTCCATTTCACACTTTAATTCTCTTACTGATAAATTCTTTGTATTGCATAAATTAATATAGTAGTTTTGTTTATTTTTATCTTTGATAGGCAAGATTAACTTAATGTGTGACCAAGAAAGTCGCCACACTGTAGCGAGAATTGGAAATGATAAATAAAGTTGTTTAAATCTAGCCATATTGGCATAACTATAGTTTGAACCATAACTGTTTGAAAACTTTTGAGCCCATTCTTTAATTAGTCCATTTCCATACTTAGCACGTTTATCTCCACCTTGTGCTTCGACAAGTAACCTTCCAATATTCCAATAGTTTTCTAACGTACTATGATTTTCTTCTAGTACTCTCACTCGTTTACTAACTTCATTCTTTTTTATATAGTTTTCTATTTCATTATAATAATTCATAAGCAGTCCTCTCTACTTTATATATACACCGATAATTGGTGATTTCCTTTTTTCTTTCTTGTTTTCTCTTTTCTTTTGCATATTTTTCTTTTTCCAACCCAAACTAAATACGTAAGGAGTTGAGTTACTTTTGAAGTCGACTGGAGTCATTCGAAGAATTGATGAGTTAGGAAGAATTGTCTTACCAAAAGAAATTCGTCGTAATTTAGGTATACGAGAGGGGGAAAATTTAGAAATATTTGTTGAAGATGATAAAGTTATTTTAAAGAAATATTCTAAAATTAAAGATTTTAAAGAAATTATTAATCAAATTTGTGAAATTGTTACTAACGTTTATGATATTCATTTAATTGTTACTGATAGAGATAAAGTAGAGTATTCTAATGTGGATTCTTTACTTGTTGGAAGGGAATTGGATTCAAAGTTAATCGGTTTTATTCATAACCGAGAAAGTGTTTTAAAAAATGAAATGCAATCATATAAATTTAATGAAGTAGAAAAAAATGGTTATTTTTTTGTTCAACCGATTATTTCTTTAACTGATTGTTTGGGGTTAATTCTTTTATATAATGATTCACCTATTAAGGAAGAAAACATTACTTTACTAAAATTTTTAGCCAATTTAATTGCCAGTAAGGTAGATATTTCTTGAACAACGAAATAAACTATGCTAATATACAAGTAATTAATGAAGAAGGAAAGAGTAGTATTTTTACTTTATTTTAGAGAGTTTATGGTTGGTGAAAGTAAACATAAAGGAAAGTATGAACATGGTTCTGGAGTTAAACCGATTCATTCTCGTTACGAATTAAAGTGCATGATTCAATCATGAATTAAGGTGGTACCACGGATATTTATTCGTCCTTAATTTATGATTTTTTTTATTTATTAGGAGGAATGTTTATGACAAGTTTAGATGAAATAAACCAAAGAATAAGTGATAGAACCGATTGTTTTTATTGGCAAACTGATAGAAAAATAAGTGCTGAAGAAGCTGCCTTCATTTGGAAAGATAGGCACTCTGCCATAACAAATGAAGAATTGTTAGATAAAATCAATAAAGAGTTAAAAGATGATAAGTTGGCCTATATAAAGCCATTTGATGAAAATGCACAGACGAGTTTAGGAAATGTGAATTCCATACGAGTGGGCGTTTTAGAAAGTGGAAAAGAAGTAATTATAAGATGTCATCCAAAAGGTGTAAAAAATGGTTATTTTTTTGTAGAATGTTTAGCAGCAAGTATTGCATTAAAAAATAGTATTCCTGCTTATAAAACATATTGTATTCATGAATTGGAAAATGATAGTGATATTTCTTATCAAGTTATAGAGAAACTAGATGGAGATACTGTTCAATTTTGTTTAAAAAAACATCCTGAAAAAGAAGAGCAACTTGTTATTGAAATGGGAAAAACCATGGCAAGATTGCATAGAATCAAAGTTAATGGATTTGGTCCTTTTGCTAATGATCAAGCTAAAAATGGAATTCTAAAAGGAATGCATCAATCACTAAAAGATTCTATAAATGCAGGATTAGAAGAAAATCTTGAAAGATTAGTAAAATATAATATTTTAACTAAAGAAGTGGCAGATAAGATGCAAAAGTTATTTGATGATAATGAACTACTGAATTCAGATGTATCCGTTTTAATTCATAATGATTTTGCTTGATTGGAATTTATTAACTGATGGTAATACTATCACAGGTGTTATTGATTGGGATGAATGTGTTGCAGGACATCCTATACAAGAAATTGCCTGCTGGTCAACTTTCTTCGACCCAGAAAGAATAAAACCTTTTTTAAAAGGATACTTTAGTGAAACACCAGAATATGAACATTTTGATGAAATGTTTCAGTTAATGAGACTTCGATATACAATATCTAAAATGGCATTAAGAATTAAAAAATATACTTATGAACAAACACCATTTTTAAAGAGTATAATAGAAAAAGGCGAAAAGCATTTAGAAGAATTAATAGAAGTATTTCATTTAAATGAATGTAGTCATAAGAGGTGATTGTCGATGGAAAAATTGCTAATAATGGCTTATATGGGTACTGGGAAGACGGAATTAGAGAACAGATATGCAAATGTAGTTGATTTTGATTTTCAAGATTATAAATACATTTATGATGAATCAATTAGACATTTACCTTTAGAACAAAGAAAAGGTTCTACAAAGTTAAGAACTGAGAATCCTAATTACCCTGAAAATTTTCTTAATGATGCTATAAAATTACTTAATGAAGGAAATATTGTTGTATCTCCGTTTATAGAACATGTATTTAGAGCTTATGATGAATCTGACATTAAATCTCAAGTTGAAAACTTAAGAATTATTTTGGTTTGTCCTACAAAAGATAATTTTGATGAGTATGTAGAAAGATTTAAAAATAGAGGTAATAGTGATGAATTTATTGCTAGAAGAGAAAAGGAATTTTCTAGTTTAGTTGATTTATTTGAACAAGCAGATAATTATGAGAAAATAATAATGAAGCCTGGACAATTTTTATCTGAGGCATTAGCAGTATATGGTATAGCTTTAAATGAAAAAAGTCTTATAATAAAAAAATAGAATTATGGAGGAAGTTTATGAAAAAAGTAGTAATGATTACAGGAGCAAGAAGAGGCCTTGGAAAAGCGATTGCTTATCGTTTTGCAAGTCAGGGTTACGATATAATTATAAATGATAGAGAGGAGCGAAAAAAGTTATCTGCTATTAAAAAAGATTTGGAAGAAAAATATTCTATTAAAGCTATCGTTTGTTTTGGAGATATCGCCAATGAAGAAGATGTTAGAAGAATGCTTGAGAAAGTGAAAAAGGAATTTGGTAGATTGGATGTATTGGTTAATAATGCTGCAATTGTTTATGACATGGAAATAAGTGAGCGACCTAATAGTCTATTTGAAGAAACGATGCATAACAATGTAACAGGAACTTATTTAATGTGCAAGTATTTTGGTAAATATATGTATGAACAAGAATTTACAACTAGAGTCATTAATATATCAAGTACAAATGGAATAAATTGGAATTTTCCGACAAGTATTGATTATGATGCTTCTAAAGCAGCAATAATTTCATTAACGCATAACTTTGCCATGGAATATGCACCAAAAATTTTAGTAAATGCAGTGGCACCTCATTGGATTAATACAGAAATGAATAATTCTTTATCTAAAGAAGAATTAGATGAAGAAGCATCAAAAATATTTTTAAAACGATTTGCTGAGCCAGAAGAGGTAGCAAGTTTAGTCTATTATTTAGGTAGTGATGAAAATACCTATGTAAATAATGAAGTGATTACTATTAGTGGTGGCTATTAAAAAGAAAAGAGGATTATTATGAAAGAAAAATATTATATTACAACAGCAATTGCTTATACATCTGGGAAACCTCATATTGGAAATACGTATGAGATTGTTCTTGCGGATGCGATTGCTCGTTATAAAAGATTAAAAGGATTTGACGTTTATTTTCAAACAGGTACGGATGAACACGGCGAAAAAATTCAAATGAAAGCGAAAGAAGCGGGAATTACTCCAAAAGAATTTGTAGATAGTGTTGCAAGTGAAATAAAAAATATTTGGGATATTATGAATACAAGTTATGATAAATTTGTAAGAACTACAGATGAAAATCATGAACGTGTTGTTCAAAAAATATTTAAAAAAATGTATGATCAAGGAGATATTTATTTAGGAGAATACAAAGGTCATTATTGTACCCCTTGTGAATCTTTTTGGACAGAATCACAACTTGTTGATGGTAAGTGTCCTGATTGTGGAAGAGATGTAGAATTAAAATCAGAAGAGGCTTATTTCTTTAAATTGAGTAAATATCAAGATAAGTTAATAAAACATATTGAAGAACATCCGGAATTTATCCAACCTGAATCACGTAAAAATGAAATGATTAATAATTTTTTGAAACCTGGATTACAAGATTTATGTGTTTCTCGTACGTCATTTGATTGGGGTATTCCTGTTTTGGATAATCCTAAACATGTTGTGTATGTTTGGCTTGATGCTTTAACCAATTATATTACAAATATTGGGTATGATCCCGATGGAAGTAGTGAAGAGTTTTCAAAATGGTGGCCAGCAGATTTACATTTGATTGGAAAAGATATTATTCGTTTTCATACCATTTATTGGCCATGTTTCTTAATGAGTTTAGATTTGCCACTTCCAAAACAAGTTTTTGGACATCCATGGCTTATTATGAGTGAGGGTAAGATGAGTAAATCAAAGGGGAATGTCATTTATGCTGATGATTTGGTACATGAGTTTGGTGTTGATGCTGTTCGTTATTATGTTTTGCATGAAATTCCTTTTGCTTCAGATGGGGTGTTTACAAGGGACTTATTAATCGAAAGAATTAATGGTGATTTGGTTAATATTTTAGGAAATTTAGTTAATCGTACTATTTCTATGGCAAAGAAATATTTTGATAGTCATCTAGAAAATAAGAGAGTTTTAGAAGATGTGGATAACGAATTATTTGCGATGGTAAATGCTTTAGAAGAAAAGATAGAGAATAAAATGAATACTCTAGAAATTGGTTCTGCCATTGATGAAATATTTGAAGTGTTACGTCGTTCTAATAAATATATTGATGAAACTACTCCTTGGATTTTAGCAAAAGAGGAAAGTAAAAAAGACCGTTTAGAAACTGTGCTTTATCATTTAATTGAAGCGATTCGTGTATGTGCAGTATTTATAGAAGCCTTTTTACCAGAAACTAGTGAAAAGATTTTCAATCAAATTAATAGTAGTGATAAAACGTTTAAGTTTAATGAA
Organism: uncultured Muribaculaceae bacterium; assembly: GCA_964430695.1. GTDB lineage: Bacteria > Bacillota_I > Bacilli_A > RF39 > UBA660 > MGBC108787. Next base: position 16,322 of record CAYSFO010000026.1, read on the forward strand.
AATACAGTTTATGATTTGAATGAAGCAGAAATTTTATTTCAAAGAATAGATGTTGAGAAAAAATAATCATAATTACTGAGGGTGAAGTGATAGATATGTTTTGTGATACGCATTGTCATTTGTTTCATGAATATTATGAAAATATAGACGAAATGATAGAGCTTGCTAAAGAAAATCAAGTAAATCGTATGATTGTTGCAGGTTGTGATGGAAAGTCTAATGAAGAAGTAGTGGTTTTAACTAAAAAAGAAGGAATATATGGTGCACTTGGAATTCATCCTGAAGATGTAGAAAATTATCAAGAAAGTGATTTAAAGTTTATTGAACAAAATTTATCACATCAAAAGATTATTGCTATTGGTGAAATTGGTTTGGACTATTACTATAATAAGGAAAATAAAGAAGAACAAATAAGATTATTTGAGACGCAACTAGCATTAGCAGAAAGGTATCATTTACCTGTCGTTGTTCATTCAAGGGAAGCTACGCTAGATACGATTACTTCTTTAAAAAAATATAAAGTATGTGGTGTTATCCACTCTTTTAGTGGAAGTTTAGAAACTGCGAAAATGTATATTCAAATGGGTTTTTTACTTGGAGTAAACGGTGTTATTACTTTTAAAAATTGTCATTTAAAAGATGTCATAAAAGAAATAGATGTAAATAATATTATATTAGAAACAGATTCTCCTTATTTAACACCAGTGCCATTTCGTGGTAAGAAAAATGATCCGAGTAAAATTATTTCTATTGCAAATTTTATCTGTGATTTAAAAAATATATCTCTTCAAGAATTATCAAAAATTACCAATGAAAATATAAAGCGTATTTTTGACATTTAAAGGTCATTTTGATAAAATAATAAATGTAGATACGAGGTGAAGCAAGTGATTCGTAACCTTTTTAAGACAGTAAAAAAATCAATTCAAGTTGTGTTACTCGTGTTGCTTGTCATTTTTGTAGAATCAAGTAATAATGTAAATTCTACGCAAGTTTTAAATGATAATTATAATAAATCTATTGATTTAGCTACTATGGCATTAAAGTTAAAGGAAGATATTCAAAATGATTTGTATAGTGCTAAAGATACATTTGTAGGGGACTTAACAGGATATACTGCTGATTGTCCACTTTGTAGTGGAAAACTTGCTTGTTTACCTAATTACTATGTATTAGATGGTACAGATACTTATCAAGATATTTCTTATGGAAATGTAAAAATAGTAGCATCAAGTAAAAATTTGCCATGTGGTACGATTATTCGTTTTAATAAGAGTAATTTATCAAATGACCCAATTTTGGCGATTGTTTTAGACCGTGGAGTGCTTGGAAATGACATTGATTTATTAACTCCTGATATTTCTTTTGCTAACATTTACATTGGACGTTCAACAATTTCTTATGATGTACTTAGAAATGGATGGCAATAGGCCATCTTTTTGAGATTGGAAAGTTTTATGAAATATATAGAAGCTAAAAAACGTTATGGTCAAAATTTTTTAAAAACGCAAAGTATTTTACAAAAAATCTCTTCTTCTATTTCTGTTTTGGAAGATGATTTAATTATTGAGATTGGTCCAGGAATGGGAGCACTTACGGAATATTTGGTTCAAAAGAATTGTTATTTGCTTTGTTATGAAATTGATACTCGTATGAAAGAGTATTTAGATAAATATGATACTGGAAAATGTAGCATTATTTTTGATGATTTCTTAAAAAGGGATATTATAAGTGACATTCAAAAATATAAGTGTCGTAAATTATATGTGGTTGCCAATATTCCTTATTATATTACTTCTCCTATTATTACAAAGTTAATCGAGTTAAATAAGTTTTCTGAAATTGTTTTGTTAGTACAAAAAGAGTTTGCCGAAAGGATTACTGCAGAGCATGGGCATAAAGAATATAATGCATTTACTTTGTTTATTGATGCTTTTTATGACAGTGAATTATTATTTATCGTTGATCGAACGCATTTTATTCCTTCTCCGAATGTTGATAGTGCCGTTATTAAGCTATCCCAAAAGGAAGAAACTATGATTAATAATCAAGAATTTTATTTTAAGTTTATTAAAGATGCTTTTGGGAATAAGCGAAAAACTTTAAAAAATAATTTAAAAAATTATGATTGGGATAAAATAAAAGAGATATTGAATGAGTTAGGTTACCAAGAAAGTGTTCGAGCGGAAGAAATTAGTAAGAAAGATTTTAAAATCTTATCAAATAAATATGAGGAATATTGCAATTAAATATTCTTAAGCAAAAAATATTTTTAGGTGCATATAATATATTGGTGAAGATAAATATGCCAATAAAAAAGGGAGATATTGTTACTCGAAAAAGTTATAATCATGATACTTTATTTAAGGTTATTAATATTAAAGGAGAGAAATGTTATTTAAAGGGACTAGATGTTCGTTTGTATGCGGATAGCAATGTAGATGATTTAGTTGTGGCAACTGATGAAGATCAAGAAAGATTACAAGAAGAAGTAGAACCTTTAGATGAAGATGAATTGGATCGAAGTGAGTTTTTTTATTTACCAGGAAAGATTTTGCATTTGGATGGAGACAGTGAATATTTGCAAAGATGTTTAGAATATTATAAGAAACATCATATTTTTGCTATCGGTAAAAAAATTAGTGAAGTGGATATTCCTTATAAGGTTGTGGACTTGCTTCATGAATACAAGCCAGATATTGTGATTATTACAGGGCATGATGCCTATTACCCTAAAAAAGGAAAAATAGAGGATATTCGAAATTATAAAAATACAGAGAATTTTATAAAGGCAGTACGTGCTTGTCGAAAATATGAAAAAAGTCATGAAAAATTAGTAATTATAGCTGGTGCATGTCAAAGTG
>CAYSFO010000027.1:0-18901 GCA_964430695.1 uncultured Muribaculaceae bacterium
ATTAAATAAAGATGATATAGAAATAAAAGAAAAAAGAGGTTATTTATGAAGTGAAATAAATTTATATGATAAGTTAACAGTAAAAGAAATGCTAGATTATCATGAGGAATTTTATAAAAAAGATGTTCATAAAAAAAGAAAAGAATTAGTAAAAAAATTCGAGTTAGATGAAAGTAAAAAAATTGAAAATTTATCACTAGGAAATCTAAAAAAGCTAGGTATTATATTAGCATTTATGCATGAACCAAACATATTAATATTAGATGAGCCAACAAGTGGATTAGATCCTATTATGCAAAATGTTTTCTATGATTTACTAAAAGAAGAAAAGAAAAAAGGAAATACCATATTTTATTCAACGCATATTCTAAATGAAGTATCTAAAATTTGTGATAGAGTAGGAATTATAAAAGAGGGTAAGCTAATAAAAATAGAAAAAATTGAAGAATTATCAAAGAAAAGTCTAACTTTTATAACAATAACATCTAATCAAATAGAAGATATTAAAAAAGATTTGAAAATTAAGCTTATTTCAAAAAAAGAAAATACAATAAAATTTGCAAATCAAATGGAACATAACAAACTAATTAAAGAATTATCAAAATATAATATAGAACGAATCTTAATAGAAGAAGCTACATTAGAAGATATGTTTTTACACTATTATCAGTAGTAGGAGGAAAAAATATGTTTAAAAGAGAAATGAAAATAAATTTAAAAAGTTTTGTAATTTGGACATCAATATTAATTGGCTTGTTTTTAGTAGTATATTTAGTATATCCATCTATTATAAATAGCGAAAGTATGAAGTCAATGGATGAAATGATGAAAATGTTTCCAGAAGAAATGTTAAAAGCTTTTAATATGGATATTTCAAGTATAGATACAGCTTTTGGATGGCTTAAAACAGAAGGATTTGTATTTGTACTTTTAATTACAGGAATTTATAGTGGAATATTAGGTTCAAATATTTTATTAAAAGAAGAAAGTGATAAAACAATTGAATATTTAAATAGTGTGCCAGTAACAAGAAGAAAGATTATATTAAATAAAATACTATGTGGACTAATTTACATTATACTAATGGTATTAATTGTAGGAATATTTAATTTTGTCGGATTAACTATAAGTGGAGATTTTGATAAAACATCTTATTTATTACTTAGTATAACATCAATATTTTCTTCTATTGTTATATTTTCAGTATGTTTATTTTTATCAACATTTGCACATAAAACAAAGAAAACGATTGGAATTAGTTTAGGAATCGTATTTGCAAGTTATTTCCTAAGCATCTTATCAGAAATGGGAGAAAGTACAGAATTTTTAAAATATATATCTATATTCACATTAGCTGATATAAGAAATGTTATTATAGAAACATCTATCAATCCATTAATGATAGTATTGTCATTTGGAATTGCGACAGCACTTATGATTTTATCAATCATTCATTATGATAAAAAAGAACTTATATAATTAATGTATTTAAAAGGTATGACTTGATTAATAAAGTATAACATCAAATTACAATTTGTTGGTTAGAGTAACTAAAGTATTATAATAAAATATGTTAAAAAATTATGGAGGTACTTATGGATAAATCAAAAGAGCCTAAAGTCAAAACTGAAAGTTGGGGTTATCTGAATGGGGTTCTTATTGAACATAAAGTTAATGAGCAACCGCTAAAATGGATAACTCCATCAGAAGATCCAGTATATCAAAGTTTGTTAAAAAATATTGGAATTGGTTCAATAAATTCGGCGTATATAGAGGTTAACGAAATTCAGGATAAAAATGATGAATATAACAAAATAATGAGATTTTTAAAAAAATATTTGGAATATTATGCTATAAATAATAATATGTCAGTTGATGAACTGAATTTAGAATTTATTAATTATGGAAAAACTGAATTAGTTTATGTATTAACAGATAAAAATGGAAACAGAGTAACTTTGTTAGTTAAACAACCTGCTGTAAGATTTGGTGATGTTAATGAGGAAATGCAACATTTGTTAGACTTAAATAAAAAAGATAAAAATGTAGTTGCTCCTATAAATTATTTTCAACTAGGCGATCAAGAATTATATGTAACACCGTATATTAATCAAGCAAGATGTATTGCTAGCTATGGAACATGGGGAATGTATATTCCTGAACCACATTATAGATTTGAATCATTTACTAAAGAACAAGAAAGTATTGTTAATATGTGTATGATTGCTAAACTTGTTAGTCTATATGATTTCGAAAAACAAGAAGGGATTTCTTGTTGTAAATTAGGTGGCGGCGATTTTATGTTGCCAAAAGGATGGGAAGAAGAAATCTGTACAATTGAAAACACTTTAGGGCAATTATATCTTATAGCTGCAAGAAAAAAAGTTAAATGCTCTTTTGAAGAATATTTACAAATAATTAGAAATGAATTTTCAAAAGCAACAATTACTGAGAATCAATCTCAATTGATTATTAATTTAAGAGGAAGAGTACCTATGCAAATAGTTGATATTGAAGCTGGAATTAAACTAGGTAGGTAAATTATCGATACTCAAATTGAACAAAGTTTAGTTAAAATAAAATAAATATGTAAAAAATTACTAATGTATCATGTAAATACATATAAGATGCTATTGGTAGGCGACACGTAGGCTATAATTTTAGAATAAATAGATAAAAATGACATATTATATTATGTAGTGTTATGTTGACAATTCAACATAACTATGATATTTTTGTAATGAAAGAGAGTGGTTATATGGCCAATTTAACCAGTGCTATTAATGTTAATGTACCAAAAGATGTTAAAGAAGAAGCAACAATTTTATTTAATAATCTAGGATTGAACATGAGCACAGCAATCAATATGTTTTTAAAGCGAGCAATTTATGAACAAGGACTACCATTTGAAGTAAAACAACAACCAAGTAAAGAATTTCTAGAGGCATTAAAAGAACTTGATTACATGGAAAGCCATCCAGAAGAATATAAGGTGTATCATGATGTTGATAAAATGTTTGAGGATATTTTAAATGAAGATTGATGTAAAAGATACCAAGTTTGGCATTGTGTCATCTAATAAATTTAATAAGCAATTAAAAAAGATTATTAAACAAGGAAAAGATATACAAAAATTAAGTTTTGTTGTTAAAAAATTAGCTAATGGAGAAACACTAGAAAATAAATATAAAGACCATGCTTTAATAGATAATAAATTTTATAAAAATTGTAGAGAATGTCATATAGAACCTGATTGGTTACTAGTGTACAAATATAATAATAGTGCATTGATATTATACCTTGTTGAAACTGGCAGTCATAGTGATTTATTTAATAAATAAGATACAAGGTCAATACTTACAAAAGCTCATATGTGTGGTCTTTTTTGGGTTTTTAAATTATTAAATTTGCTACAAAGTTTAAAGGCAATATTGTATATTAAGTAAAAAAGTTTATAGGAGATATTGTATGGCAAAAATATATTTATTAAGCGGCGGGGATTTTTTTCCTCAAAAAGTCGAAGAAATGTTAAAAAATGATTTAAAAGGAAAACACAACTTAGTTTCCATTGGAGCAAAAAGAGAATATGAAAAAAATGATATATACTTTTTTGGCGATGAAAACAGAATTGGGGTAAGGGAAACGTTTAAATTTAGTAACTTACAAAAATTTGATTTAATTGATGGAAGAACAGGGAGAAAAGAAGGTTTAGAATTATTAAAACAGGCTGATATAATTTATCTTCAAGGCGGGGACCAATTTGAACAGTTTCGATATATAAGAAAAAATGGATATGATGAGTTTTTGAAAAATTATGATGGGATTATTTTAGGACTTAGTGCAGGTGCTATGAATTTGGCTAAAAAAGCATTTTTTTCTGGCAAGGATGATTACTATCCAACAGCAATTATGTATTCTGGATTTGGACTTGTAGATATTACAGTTGATCCTCATTTTGATATAAATGATAAAGAACGAGTTGAAGAGGTGGAAAAAGCTTCTTTTCAACAAAAAATAATTGGGCTTCCAGATTATTCTGCTATAGTAATTGAAGAAGATGGCAGTATAGAAAATATAGGAATAAATTATGTTTATGAAAATGGAAAAAGAAAATAAAAACTGATAAATAGAATTTATATTCTAAATATCAGTTTTTTTACTACTTCTTCTTTGTTTTAATTACTTTTTTTCTTTTTTATTTTTTTCGTTTATTTCTGTTGTATTTTTCCAAATCATTAGAAAAACTAGTGACCATTCATAAACTACTCTTAATGCAACATTTCCTAATATAATTGTTAATAGGAAACTAACAAAGCTTACTGCAATTAAATTGAAAGAGAATAGAGTAATAAAAATTGCTAATATAATATAACTAATTTTTAAAATTGATTCTAATAACATTTCTTTAAAGTCTAAAAATCTTTTTAGCCAATTTAGAAATTTATTATCAATTTTTTGGTCTTTCTTAAGAAATAAATAATAAACTAAGAAACCACCTACTATTGCAAGGACAAGTGCAATAATTGTCCAAACTGTTGAAACACCTAATCCACTAGTAGTTGAACCGTAGTCATAATTATATCCATAAACATAATCGCGCATGTAAGAATCTCCTTTCAATAGTATTGTATCACAATTATTTGAATTTGGAATATATATATTTTAATTTCTTTTATTTGCATATATTTTAGTATGAAAAAATATTTTATAAAAATGAGTATACTATTTATTATTGTTTTGTTATTTTTATCCAATCGGTTTGTTTTTGCAAGTCTTCCTCTTTCTAAAAAAACAGTCGTTGTAGATGTTGGGCATGGAGGATTAGATCCTGGTACAATGTACAAAGATATTTATGAAAAAGATATTAATTTAGCTATTTCTTTAAAACTAGAAGAAGAGTTGAAAAAACTAGGAGCTAATGTAATTCTTATTCGAAATGATGATTATGATTTATCGAAACCGAATGCTTCTTGGAGGAAAAAAAGTGATTTTGATAATCGAATAAAAATTATTAATACGAGTGGAGCAGATTATTATTTGTCTATTCATCTTAATTATTTAGAGAATACAAGTTATTATGGACCACAAGTTTTTTATAATATGAAAAATGATGAGAATCAAAGACTAGCCGAACATCTTCAAAATGCTTTAAATAAAGAGTTGAAAACAAATCGAGAAGTGAAAAAGATTCCTTCTACTACTTATATGTATAGGCAATTAGCGACACCTGGAGTATTAATTGAGTGTGGTTTTTTATCAAATGCCTATGAAAGAAATTTGCTAGTAAAAGATGATTATCAAAAAAAACTTGCAAAAATCATTGCAAGTTCTATGGGGGACCTAGAATTCTAAATATTTCATTTCATTTTTCATTTTCCAGGAAAAACCAGTAACGTAAGAATTGTCTTTTAAAACTTTTTTGTATTCTGTTTCGGAAATTTTATTATTTAAGTATTTGTGTGTTGCCTCCAATAACTCGATACAAAGGTCAAGGGCTTTGTTGTATAAATCAAAGAAAGATTCTGTGCTTTTTCTTTTTTTGTCCCATGGATTGTGCCAAGTTTTATGGTTTGTATTAAAAATGTTAAAGTCAATTTTTGTTATGTGTGAACTGAAGTATTCATAAACACCATATTTTTTTGGAGTAAATTTGTCTATGCATTGATATATTCTAGTTTTTATTCCTGTGCTATCTTTGATTAAATATTTATAAGCTAGGCACATTCTTCGGCATCCTGTCTGGTATTTATTGCCTCCTTTTTCGATATTAAATGTTTTTTTGTAGACTTCATTTAAGGTACTTAATAAAGTTTTATTAAATCTTTCTTTTGTTATTAAATGTTTATGGATTTTAAAATTCTTAAATTTTTTATTTGTTTTTTGTTCATAGATATAGGCATCGATTTGCATTTCCATGTTGGTGTGTTTTCCATTGTATTTTAAAGTTTCAGGCTTCTTTTTATCATATTCTCCGGTTTTGTATACGATAAAAGGATGGCAGGTGCTATCTAAAACGTAATGTGCTAGATGGCCATAGAGAGCGGCGAGAATAGAAGGATCTTTTTGTAATTTCTTCTTTTTTATTATCTCAATAAAGTTTAAAAAAAAGGTATCGGTGTAGTTGTTATGGCAATAATTAGAAAAGTTGTCTTTCTTAAATATAGCTAGTCCAAAAAAGAAAGGGTCAAAGCCTTGTGCAAATAGTTCATAGAAGTTTTTTTTATCAGAAAATGTACCTATTATTTCTATTTTGCTTTTGTCAAAAACATCTTTAGCAAACTGGTTATGGGTTGTGATGTTTGGCATATTTTTCCATCCCCTTTTACATAATTATACCATGATAGGGAGTAAAAAATATATACGGACTCTTGTATTACATGATATAATGTTTAACAAAGGTGATACCATGAACAAGATATTTAAGACTTTAGATGAACAGATAAATATTATGCGTGATAAGGGTATGATTATTGAGGATGAAATTCTTGCAAAAGAAATTTTACTTCGTGAAAATTATTTCTTTTTAAATGGTTATCGTTCTTTGTTTATGAAATCGCATGCCGATAAAACTTTTGTACCAGGTGCTACATTTCGTGAATTGTATGGCGTTTTTAATTTTGATCGTCAAGTAAGAAATATATTGTTTAAAAATTTGTTAATTATTGAAAATAATTTAAAAAGTATTATCTCTTACCATTTATCTAAAACATATGGTATTCGAGAAAATGATTATTTAAATCCTAATAACTTTAATAAGGATCCTGAAAAGCGTCGTCAAGTCAATGATTTGTTACAAAAGATGAAACGTCAAATTAGAGCAAATTCAGATAGTCATACAGCAACTGCTCATTATCAAAGTAATTATGGTTATATTCCTTTGTGGATTGCTGTTAAAGTCTTGTCTTTTGGAATTGTAAGCGAGTTATTTATAATACTAAAACCAAAAGATCAAAAAGAAGTTGCAGAATTATTAGATATAGATGCAAATGATTTGATTACATATTTGCCTGTTTTGGCTAATTATCGTAATTTGTGTGCTCACGAAGAGATTTTGTTTGATCATAGAGTGCAAAGAAAGATTGAAGATACAAAATTTCATCAAAAATTAGATATACCTAAAATGGATGGAGAATATATTTATGGTAAGAATGATATGTTTGCTTTAATTATCATTTTAAAACAATTGTTAAGACCGGATGATTTTCATTCTATGATTAAAGAATTAGATTATGAAATAAGTAAGTTAGAGGGTAAACTTGTTAGTATTAGTATTGGCAAAGTTTTGGATCAATTAGGATTTCCGGTAAATTATTTAGAAATAGAGAGGATTGATTAGAATGCAAGAGTATAAAAAGAATGATACATTTAGAAATGGGATTATTTTAGTGGTAACTTTTTTTGTTGGGGCGATTGGGATGTTTGCTTTAGTGAAGTATTATCCAAATACCATTACAGAAAATGTAACAAAGACAATTAAAGATGTAACCGTTAATGAAAATGGAATTGCTGATGCGGTTGAAAAAATTTATGATGCGGTTGTTACAGTAGAGACATATCAAAAGAATGCTTTATATGCAACAGGTACAGGGTTTGTTTATAAAGATGAAAATGGGAAAGCTTTTATTTTAACGAATAATCATGTTATCGAAAGTGGTAGTAAAATTAATGTTGTGTTTACAAATGGTACTTCAGTAGAAGCAACTGTTCTTGGTAGTGATAAGTATGCGGATATTGCAGTATTAACTGTGGATAGTAAGGATATTATTAGTGTTGCCTCTATTGGGGACAGTGCTAGTTCTCGTATCGGAGATACTGTTTTTGCTGTAGGTGCTCCAGTGGATAGTAGTTCATTTTCATGGACGGTGACTAGAGGTATTCTTTCAGGAAAAGATAGAATGGTTGAGGTAAGTTTAACGAATAGTTCTGTTAGTGATTGGGTTATGAGTGTTATGCAAACAGATGCAGCGATTAATTCAGGAAATAGTGGAGGGCCTCTTTCTAATTCGAATGGAGAAGTGATTGGTATTACTTCTATGAAACTTGCTAGTAGTTCCATTGAAGGTATGGGATTTGCAATTCCAATTGAAGATGCTTTAGCGTATGCAGAGAGGCTTGAAAAAGGAGAGACGATTGCAAGACCTTATTTAGGAGTCTCTATGTATAATTTATCTGATCTTTTTGCAAGAGTAGATGCTCCGGTTTCTACGGGTGTTTATGTTGAAAGTGTTGAAAAGGGTAGTCCTGCAGACGAAGCAGGTTTAAAAAATGGAGATATTATTGTAAAACTTGGGGATGTTGATATTAAGAGTTTGGCTTATTTGAAATATCAATTGTATAAGCATAATGTGGGAGATACGGTGACAGTTTCTTACTATCGTGGAGAAGAGTTAAAAACTGCTTCTATCCATTTAACCAAAGCAGCTAGTTGATAGCTGTTTTTTTGGTGGTGTTAGATTAAGGATTAATCTGACTACAAATCAGTCTAGTGGACTGTTTGTAGTAGGGATTTAATTTTCCCAAGCTCTGCCCTGGAAATACCTTGTGGGCTCTGCTCAGAGGTGGTTTATTCTATAAATTAAAAAGGATCTTTTACAATATTAATTAAATGTAATTGCTCCTTTTTTATGGATTATATTAAATATTATTGAAAAAATACTATTAATAAGTAATAATATAGTTATAAATTATTGAAATAAGGTGTTTAAGTGGCAGAACAAGATATTAGAAACTTAATCAGTGAAAAAGAAAAGCAAATAAAAAAATTAAATTTTGAAATTGAAGAATTAAAACAAAAATTATCCGAATTGAATTGTCAATCAATAGCACTTTCGGTTCAAGATAAAATTAATATTTTTGCAGATTATTTTAAAGGTAGAAATGATGTGTACCCTCATTTATATGAAAAAAATAATAAAATCAATTATACTCCAACATGTAGTAATTTTTGGAAAGATTTTTGTAATATAAGATTAGGAAAGACATGTAAAGATTGTAAATATAGAAAAAATAATCCACTTACCTTAGATGTAATAAAAAATCATATGTATAATAATAAAACTATAGGAATTTATCCGTTGTTAGAAGATGATACTTGTTATTTTTTAGCATTTGATTTTGATAATAAAAATAATGAATTAAATGTTAAAGATGATGTTTTAGCTTTTTTAAGTATTTGTGATAAGTATGAAATTCACGCTGCTCTTGAAAAAAGTAGATCAGGAATGGGATTTCATATTTGGATTTTTTTTGAAAATAAAATTAAGGCTGTAACAGCAAGAAAATTAGGTAGTTTACTTCTTTCTAAAACTATGGAAATTAGAGATATTTTGAAAATAGATTCTTTTGATAGAATGTTTCCTAATCAAGATTTTTTACCAAAAGGTGGTTATGGCAATTTGATTGCACTGCCTTTCCAAACTGAACCTTCTAAATATGGTAATACTTTGTTTATTGATCGTAATTTTATTCAAATAAAAGAGCAATTTATTTATTTAAAAAATCTAAAAAAATTATCATTAGATGAAGTATTTGAAAAAATTAAGATTTTATCAGATGAAACTATAGATTTAAGTAATGATCTTGCTAATTTAAAAAGAGATGTAAAAAATAAGAAAAAAAATAATTTTGAATATCCAAAAAGTATAGATGTTATTTTAAATGATATGATTTATATTGATAAAGCAAATTTAAATGCTGGAGTAAAGTCAAGTTTTAGAAGACTTGCTACTTTTGCTAATCCCGAATTTTATCTAAAACAAAGAATGAGATTGTCTACTCGTAACATTCCCATGATTATAGATTGTAGCAAAGAAGATGATAAATATTTAAAAATTCCAAGAGGTACTTATGATAATTTATGTGAATTATGCAAAGACCAAAATGTAAAAATAAATGTATTTGATAATAGAAATAATGGAGACAGATTAGATGTTCATTTTCAAGGTGCTTTAAGAGAAGAACAAGAACCTGCATTAAAAGAATTGCTTAGATTTGATACAGGAGTTTTATGTGCTCCAACTGGATTTGGAAAGACTGTTGTTGGTTGCAAATTGATTGAGATGAGAAAAGTAAATACAATAGTATTAGTTCCTAAATTGCAACTTTTAAATCAGTGGAAAAGTTCTATTAAAAATTTTCTTGCTATTGATGAAGTTGGAGAGATAAGTAGTAAAAATAAAAATATAACAAATATTGTTGATATTGCAAGTGTTAAATCATTGTGGAATGATGGCAACGTTTTAGATATTTTAAGTAATTATGGAATGATTATTATAGATGAATGTCATCATTGTGCTGCGTATACATTTGAACAAGTAATAAATACTAGTAACGCAAAATATATATATGGAATTTCAGCTACACCTGAAAGGGAAAATGGTCATACGCCAATAATAACAATGCAATGTGGAGATATTAGATATAAAGTGAATAGTTTAGAATTTAATCAAAAATTAAAAATACCTATGAAAGTTATAAAAAAAATAGTCACTTATTATTTACAGATCCTAATATAGATAATTATGAACTCAACGAAATAAATGATTTTATTGCCAAAGACGTTATTAGAACTGAAAAAATGATAAAAGATATAAAATATGAATTTGACAATCATAAAAATATTTTAGTTTTAACTGAAAGATTAGAACATTTAGATTTTATTTATAATAAACTAGCAAAATACACAAATAATATTTTTAAATATTATGGTGGTATAGGTAAAAAAGCATTAAAACAATATGAATTATTAAATAACAAAATATTAGAAAAAGGCGAAAATAAAATAATTGTTGCTACAGGATCTTGTATTGGAGAAGGATTTGATGATGATAGTTTAGATACATTATTTTTAACGATGCCTGGTTCAGGTAAAACTAAAATTACTCAATATACTGGAAGATTACATCGTAAAAATGAAAATAAAAAAGAAATATTAGTTTATGATTATGTAGATGATAATTTTTCAAAAACTAGAAATATGTTTTCGAAACGCAAGAAAATATATGAACAATTAGGTTATGAAATTATTGAGAAAGAAAAAAGTGGAGGTGAAGAATATATTGAAAACTAAGGATGAATTAAATAGAACATTAAAAGAATTAATTAATCATTGTGAAATGGAATGTGTTGAATTTAAACGTGCAGAAAATAATTTTGATGTTGATAAACTGGGAAAATATTTTTCTGCTATAGGAAATGAAGCGACACTCCGAAATAAGCAGTATGGTTGGATTATTTTTGGAATTGATGATAAAACGCATGATTTAATAAATACGAAATATATGCCTGATAATAATTTCAATAATATTAAAAAACAAATCTCAGATAATACTACAGATAATATTACTTTTATTGAAATATATACTTTAGAAGTAGAAGAAAATAGAGTTATTATGTTCCAAGTACCTGCTGCATCAGGGACACCTATAAATTGGAAAGGATATCCTTATGGAAGAAGTGGGGAATCATTAGTACCATTAACACAAAATAAAATAGAACAAATTAGAGCAACTGCTAATTATGATTGGTCTAGACAAATTATAGAAGAAGCCACTATTGATAATTTAGATAAAGAAGCTATAAGGATTGCTCGTGAACAATTTAAGATTAAATACAAAGAAAAAAGTATTGCAAATGAAATAGACTCTTTATCAGACGTAGATTTTTTAAATAAAGCAAGAGTTTTACTTGATGGAAAAATAACTTATACAGCAATGTTGTTATTAGGTAAAAACGATGATGATTATTTGTTGAATGGCTACACACCTAGAATGACTTGGAAATTATATGATGAGTTCAATGTTGTTGATTATGAACATTTTGGAATACCTTTTATTATTAATATTGAAAAATTAAAAAATAAGATTAGAAATTTAAGATATCGTTATATGATAAATGAAAATACTTTATTCCCTTTGGAAGTGGATTAATATGATAATTTTATTTTAAGAGAGTTAATAAATAATTGTATTGTTCATCAGGATTATAGATTAAAAGGTTTTATTAATGTCATGGAATTTAAAGATAAATTAATAATTACGAATGAAGGAAATTTTATTCCAGGAAAAGTAGAAAATGTTTTAACAGATGGATATGCTTCTCCATATTATCGCAATCAATTTTTAGCAAATGCAATGGTTAATTTAAATATGATTGATACAGTTGGTAGTGGTATTAGAAGAATATATAGAATACAAAAGGAAAAATATTTTCCATTACCTGATTATGATTTAAGTGAAGAAAATCGTGTTAAGGTTACTTTGTTTGGAAAAATAATTGATGAAAATTACAGTAAATTATTATTTGAAAAGACAAATTTGGATATTGATCAAGTTATGTTACTTGATAGAGTACAAAAAAATTATATGATTACTAAAGAGCAAAGCGAATATTTAAAAAAAGACGATTTAATAGAAGGAAGATATCCAAAAGTTTATATTTCATCTAGTGTTGCAGAAATGGTTGATGAAAAAGAAAAATATATTGATGTAAAAGGATTGGATAATACTTATTATAAAGATTATATAATATTATTTATTGAAAAGTTTGGAAGTGCAACTAGACAAGATATTAATAATTTTATGTATCCAAAATTACCTTCAGGATTAACAGAAAATGAAAAAAATAATCGAGTAAGATATTTAATAACATCATTAAAAAATGAAGGAAAAATAGTTAATAGTGGTTCTGATACAAAACCCATATGGATACTAACAAAATAAATCTGCAGAGTTTTATAAAGAATTCTGCAGAGAATTCTAAAAATTATCAGTAGTTTAAGGAAAAATGATTAATATTAATATAGAGAATAAGTAACCATATTTGTATTTTCATAAAAAAAGTTGATGAAATATATCTAAAAGAGTAGTTTTGCACAGTGGCACCCAGGTTATTTGTTCTCCAACAAAAATATGTTGTGGTAAACATTAAATCTATAAATTACGGTACTTTGATAGATAAGTTTTTTGGTATTAAAAAATTAAAATAGCACTCTATGTTGACAGGTGCTATTTTTTGGAGTACTATAATTTTTAGAAAGAAGAGATATTATGGCAAAAAAACAATTTAAAGCAGAATCTAAAAAATTATTAGATATGATGATTAATTCTATTTATACGAATAAAGAAATTTTCTTAAGAGAACTAATTTCAAATGCAAGTGATGCACTAGATAAGTTACATTATCAATCGTTAACTGATAAAAATTTGGATGTAAAAAAAGAGGATTTAAAAATTTGCATTGATTTAGATAAAGAGGCAAGAACGATTACTATTTGTGATAGTGGTATTGGTATGACGGAAGAAGAATTAGAAAACAACTTAGGTACTATAGCTAAAAGTGGCTCCGCTTTATTTAAAGAGAACAATGATGAGGCAAAAGATATGCAAATTATTGGGCAATTTGGAGTTGGATTCTATTCTGCCTTTATGGTTTCTAAAAATGTTGTCGTATCAAGCAAGAGTGTGAATAGTGAAAAAGCTTATGCTTGGGAATCTACTGGTGCTGATGGTTTTTCTATCAAGGAATGTGAAAAACAAGAGAATGGAACTGAAATTGTTTTGTACTTAAAAGAAAACACGGAGGAAGAAAATTATGATGAATTCTTAGAAAGTTATACGATTGAAAGATTAATTAAAAAGTATTCTGATTACATTCCTTATCCTATTCTTATGAAAGAGGAAAAGATAGAGAAAAAAGGGGATAAAGAAGAAAAAATAATTGAAGACAAAACATTGAATAGTATGGTTCCGATTTGGAAAAAAGAGAAAAGTAAAGTGAAGGAAGAAGGGTATCAAGATTTTTATACGGATAAATTTTATGATTATGAAAAACCTGCTCGTATATTTAGAAATGTAGTAGAAGGAAAATGTAGTTTTACAAGTTTATTATTTATTCCTTCTCATGCTCCTTATGATTATTATACAAAGGAATATGAAAAAGGGTTGCAACTTTATTCTAAGGGTGTTCTCATTATGGATAAATGTAGTGATTTGCTTCCTGATTATTTTAGCTTTGTAAAAGGGCTAGTAGATAGTGAAGATATTTCTTTAAATATATCTCGTGAAACTTTACAAGAAAATCATCAAATTGAATTAATTGCTAAGGGAATTGAGTCGAAAGTAAAAAAAGAATTAGAAGCAATGTTAACAGAAAATCGTGAAGATTATGAGACTTTCTTTAAAAATTTTGGTATTCAGCTTAAATATGGCATTTATAATTCTTATGGAATGAAAAAAAATGATTTACAAGATTTGCTTTTATATACTTCTTCTAAAGAGAAAAAGATGGTTACTTTAAAAGAATATGTAGATAATAGGGTAAGTGGTCAAGAGACTATTTACTATGCTTGTGGTGAAACAATAGAAAAATGCGATTTACTTCCTCAAGTGGAAATGGTGAAAGAAAAAGGCTATGAAGTTTTATACTTAACCGATTATATGGATGAATTTGTGTTTAAAGTAATGCAAGATTATGCTAGCAAGAAATTTATGAATGTTAGCGATGAGGCGATGAATTTAGATAGTGAAGAAGAAAAAGAAAGTTTAAAAAAGACAAATGAAGAAAATAAAAAACTATTTGAAAAAATGCAAGAATTTGTAAAAGATTCTGTTTTGGGAGTTCAATTTACGCACCGTTTAAAGAATCATCCTGTTTGTTTAATAAGTAAGGGTGATATTTCTGTGGAAATGGAAAAAGTAATGCATGCAATGTCAACGGATCAAGGGGTAAAAGCAAATGTTGTTATGGAAATTAATGAATCTCATGAAATTAGCAAAAAATTAAAAGATTTGTTTGCTAAAAAAGATTATGCATCCTTAGAAAAATATACGAAAATTTTATATGCACAAGCGCGTTTAATTGAAGGATTATCTGTAGAAAATCCAACCGAGATTAGTAATCTAATTTGTGAAGAATTATCTAAATAATAAATTTAATTAAAAAAATTTACAGACGAATATTACTGTAAATTTTTTATATGTTTTATAAGACAATGATAAGAAGTAGCAAAACAAAAAGTATTAGAAAGCCATAAATCATAAAAAATAATTTTAAAAATCTTTTTAATGTGCTTTTGGCATATTTTTCTTTGAAATAATATTTTCCTTTATATTTTGCAATGATTTGTTGGGTTCTTAAATTTTTGAAAAGTCGTTCTGCATCTGGGTTTTCTATTTCATCAATAATTTCTTCTTTTGATATTGCGTGCTCTTTGTCTAAAGCATTTAATTTTGTAAAGGCATCTTGAAAAATTTCAATGTTTTCTTGGTTATTATTTGCTATTGCTCTATTTTCGAATCCAGCTTTAATGTTTTCTGTTTCTCCATCATCAATTTGTTTTTTTACACTTCGTATAACACCACTGATTCCTAAAATGGTAAAAAGTAGTGAGATTGCATAATCTTTAGTTAAAGCAGAGATAAACTCTTCTCTTGAAAAAAGATATTGTAACATTTTCATACTTACTGGAATATTTTCTTTTATTAATAAAAGAATTGGAATAATAAGAACGGTAGCAATTGTAATGGAAAGTATTGATATGATAGCAATGAATATAGGTAATTTTTCGTTTACTTTTCCGTGGAACATTTGATATCCTTTTAAAACTCCTATCGCAACTACTACGGATAGTATTTGGACAATCATATTTCCATATACATACATGAGTATCCAAGGAATGGTTGCGATTAGTCCTCCGATGATTCCTCCTAAAATTCCTTTTATGTAACTGTTATTTTCATTCATTATAAACACCTCTTGTGGTTATTTTAGCATAGGTGAAAAAAGATGTAAATGTGCAGTTATTTGAAACATAGAAGTACCCAAATTATGCTTTTTACATACCTTATAGTAGAGGTGAAAACATGTCTATAAGAGCTACAAAGAAAATTGTTTTAGATGCGGGTCATGGAGGTACAGATCCTGGAACAAGTGCAAATGGAATTGTTGAAAAGGATTTAACTTTGCAAATAAGTAAATATATGCATGAAAGGTTAAATGATTTGGGAATAGAAAATAGTCTTTCTAGGACTAACGATGAGACGTTAACCCCTGATGTTCGACCTGGAAGAGTACAAGGTTTTTATGGAAAAGGGAATGATGTGATTGTTGTATCTAATCACATAAATGCAGGAGGTGGCGATGGCGCAGAAGTAATTTATGCACTACGAAATAGTGATAAATTATCTCGTATTATTAGTAAAAATTTTACGGAAGCTGGTCAAAATGTTCGAAAATACTATCAAAGACGTTTGCCAAGTAATCCTGATTTAGATTATTATTATATGCTTCGTAATACTCCAAATAATGAAACTGTGATTGTAGAATATGGGTTTGCAGATAGTAAAGGCGATGATGTAAGTCAGTTAAAAAATAATTGGCAAGAATTAGCTGAATCTGTTGTAAAATCTCTTGCTGAATATACAGGTGTACCTTATGTTCCTGTTTCTACAGAAAATACTTATATCGTTAAGAGTGGAGATACTTTGTGGAGTATTGCAAGAAATAATGGCTTAACGGTAGATGAGTTAAAAGCATTAAATAATTTAACATCAAATTCTTTGTCTATTGGTCAAGTTTTAAAATTAAAAGAATCTAATACTATTGCTAATAATGAAAACACATATACAGTTCAAAAAGGAGATACTTTATATGGTATAGCCAATAAGTTTGGACTTACTGTAAATGAATTAAAATCTCTTAATAATTTAACATCAAACACTTTATCTATTGGTCAAGTTTTGAAAGTAAGTAGTAGTACAAAACCAAGTGAACCTACAAATGTATATACAGTTAAGAGTGGAGATAGTTTATATAAAATTGCTAATATGTTTAATACCACTGTTGATGAATTAAAACGATTAAATAATTTAACTAGCAACTTATTAAGTATAGGGCAACAATTGCTTATCCCTGATGGAGATACTACTGATTACCAAGTTTATATTGTTCAAAAAGGAGATTCTTTATATAGTATCGCTAGAAAATATAATACAACGGTAAGTGCAATACAAAGTCTAAATAACTTAGCAACAAGTAATTTATCTATTGGACAACGACTTTTAATTCCATAATGTAAACAATCATTTGAATATGGTTGTTTTTTAATTTTTAATATAAAATAAAAAAGCCATTGGCTTTTAGTAAAGTTCTTGGCATGTTCCAGAATCAGGTCGATAGAAGCAATGATTTTTATAACTTCCTGCGAATTGTTGGCTATACCAAGTATCTTGACAAGAAGTGTTTTTGGCTGGAGCATAGAACCATAATGCGTGTGTAGCTGGATAATAATATTCTCCTCTTAGAACTCTTTCTGCTAAATCTTTTTCTAAGGCAGTGGGAGAAGCTTGGAATAAAGATCCATTAATTCCTGAAAATTGATTTTTCTGATAAATTGCATCGTTAATGCTTCGAACGTTTTTGAAGGTTAAACAATTGGCTATTGTTCTATTTACTACAACATTTCCTACCATCAACATTCCTAAGTTTCCTTCCGCTAATGCTTCTGCTCGCATAATTCTAGCTAATAAATCTAAATCTTTTTCCGTATAATTAATTAGCATAATATCACCTAGAATATATTATGAAAATATTTGCTAATTGGTTAAAGTTTTGCTATAATATCGTTGTTCAGACGATTTTTAGGGGATTAGTTAAATGGTATAATAGGAGTCTCCAAAACACCTAGTTGTGGTTTGATTCCACTATCCAACAAACCCTTGAATTATAGGGAAATCCTATAAAAATGATTTGAAAAAATCATAAAATTTTCAAGAATTGTACGAAAAATTGTACCAAAGTATGAAAAAAGTTTTAATTATTTTTGATTAAAGTTAATCAATTTTAGTTAATTTTCATCAATTTTTATTAAGTACATATTGATAAAAATTAGTGAATTTTGATATAATATATTTGCTTTAAAAAAGCATTTATAGGGGATTAGTTAAATGGTATAATATCGGTCTCCAAAACCGAGGTCAAGTGTTCGACTCACTTATCCCCTGCCAAGCAAACGTTCGCTTTATTGCGATTTAATATATATAAATATAAAATAATAAGAGTGAAGATAATGATTAAAAAATTGTTATCTTTTTTATTTTGATTAAAGTTGATCTTTAACTTGAACAATTATATGTTAAGAGCTAACATTGACACGAGGTGCAGTATATGATTTATTTTAAATATTTTTCCTTTGATCTACCAAGTACCCAATCAATTGAACACTTACTGATTTTGCAGATATTAATTAAGGTTTCGCTTTGAATTAAATGTTCGCCTCTTTCATAACTACCTAGGGATGAAAAGGAAGAGTTTAACATTTTACCAAGTTCTCTTAAAGATAAACCTAACTCTAGTCTAATTTCTTTTAAATGACTTCCAATAAGTTTCAAATCAATTTCATTACTAGGTTTGATATGAGTTCTATTTTTAGATATATTAAGCATAAAATCTATATTCACTTTGTAGAAATTTGCTAATTGTACTATTCTTCTAGTAGGGATTGGAATTTTATTATGTTCCCATTCGGAATAAGTAGATTCTGCTATACCTAGAGCATGAGCAATTTCTTTAGATTTTAAATCTTTGCTATCTCTTAATTCTTCAAGTCTATTTTCGTTCATATTGTCACAACCCTTATGAAATAATTTTCCCATTTAAAAAGTGGTTGTTCAAAAATCTTCACTAAATACGCACAATGTGTTATACTAAATTAAAGTAAAGATGGTGTTGTAAATGAAAGATAAGAATATTCAAATTAAGTTAAATGAAGTAATAGATTTATATTTAATTTTAGGAATTAAAGAATCCGAATTGTATTTGAAATTTTTTGATAATCAAATAAAGGTTTATCAAAGTGAAATTAATTATTTAGAAAATACAAAACCTTTTTTCTTTCAAAAAAAGA
>CAYSFO010000028.1:0-4226 GCA_964430695.1 uncultured Muribaculaceae bacterium
GTGCATAGCACGTGGTTTTATAAGTAGCTATCTACCAATTGCTACATAATAAAAAGAAGCCTTTATTTTGCTTCTTCTTGTGCTCTCGTTTCACGAATGACAGTAACTTTAATTGTACCTGGATATTGCATTTCTGATTCAATTTTTTCTTTAATATCTCTAGCCATTTTAAAGCTTGTTGTATCATCAATTTCATCTGGTTTTACCATAACACGAATTTCACGTCCCGCTTGCATAGCAAAAGATTTATCAACACCATCAAAAGAATTTCCGATTTCTTCTAATTGTTCTAATCTCTTGATATAATTTTCAAGGGAATCATTTCTAGCACCTGGTCTTGCTGCTGATAAAGTATCTGCTATCTGTACGAGTACAGAAATAACAGATGTTTGTTTTTCATCTCCATGGTGAGATGCAATGGCATTTAATACCACTTCCTCTTCATGATATTTTTTAGCAATATCTAAACCAATTTCTACATGTGACCCTTCAATTTCAAAATCAATAGATTTTCCAATATCATGTAAAAGCCCTGCTCTTTTTGCTAAGGTTACATTTTCTCCTAATTCACTAGCCATTAAGCCTGAAAGATTGGCCACTTCAATAGAATGTTGTAAAGCATTTTGTCCATAACTTGTTCTAAAATGTAACTTTCCAATTAAATGCACTAATTCTGGTTCTACATTTGTAATACTTAAATTAATTAATGCTTCATTTCCCATATCCGTAATTTTATTGTTAATATCTTTAGAAACTTTGTCATACACTTCTTCAATACGAGATGGATGTATTCTTCCATCTTTAATTAAAGTTTCAATTGTAATTTTAGCAATTTCACGACGTAATGGATCAAAACTCGATATAACGATTGCTTCTGGTGTATCATCAATAATTAAATCTACTCCCGTTACCGATTCAATTGTTCTGATATTCCTTCCTTCACGACCAATTAAACGCCCTTTCATTTCATCATTTGGTAAACTAATTGTACTAACCGTTTGTTCACTAGCAACATCTTCTGAATAGCGTTGCATACTAGAAACAATTAAATCTCTTGCTTTTTCATTTGCAACCAATTTTGCTTCTCTTTCTTTTTCTTTAATATAATTAGCTACTTCTAAAGCCATATCATCTTCAACACGTTTCATAATCATATCACGTGCTTTATCACGAGATACTTTAGAAATCCCCTCTAATTTTGTTAATTCTTCTTTTAGTAGTTCATCCATTTTAGCTTCTTTTTCTTGTAATTCTTTTTGTTTAGCCAATAAGTTATTATCACGTTCATCTAACATTGCATCTCTTTTTTGCAACATTTCATCTCTTTTATCTAAATTATTTTCTCTTTGTATTAATCTAGATTCTGATTCTTTCATTTCTTCTTTTTTCTGTTTAATTTCTTTTTCAGATTCTTGTTTTAAACGATAAGATTCTTCTTTAATTTCTAATAAAACATCTCTTTTATGTTTATCTGCATCTTTCTTGGCATCATTTAATAATTTTTCTGCTTTTGCTTCGGCTTTATTCCCTTTCATTGCATTTAATATTAAAACAGCAATCACTCCAAAAACAATTCCAACAATTAAAGCTAAAATAATGGATGCTAAATTAAAATTCATTCTATCCCTCCATTATTTTTATCTATAGCAAATTCATATTTAATAAATAAGTCTATATGTCTATTATAAAGTTTAATATAAAAAAAGTAAAATAAAATTTTTTACTTATTCATTTCTTAAGTAAAAAGGATAATTGTATTAAAATATAATATATTCTAAAAAAGATGTATTTTAAATTATATATAGTCAAGTAAAGAACTTGATTTTTTCTAAAAGTTTTGGCTTCTTTTGTCGAATCAGTTGCTATAGATTTAAGAGTAACTATAATACAAACTCGTGTTACTAATTTGGGACGTCTACAAAACTATATTAGGATTTTGTTCTTTCGGGGGCATTTAGTTGTTTCGACTGGTTCTATTTTAGTGGAGGTAGTTTCTATGAAACAAGAAATTCATTTTCTTAAAGTAATTATTCTATTTTTACTGTTTATCTTTTTAGAGGCAGTAAAAAAGACGTCAGCTAAATAAAGCATAACGTCCACACCAACGTAGGCGTTATCAAAATTGGTAACACTTACATTGCTTATTATATCTAAATATTAAATAGATTGCAATTATTTCTTGAGCATAATATTTTTTCCCGCTGATTAAAAAATGCTTTGAATTAAAGTTTTTTAAAGCAGATTTCTGTTTCAATTGTATTCATTTATAAAAAATATTATATTCCCAACTCAAATGGTAATTGAGGATTTTTTTCCCTTATTAATTGTCTTGGATAATCTTCAATTTTTACATCATCGGGTTCAAAATCAAAAAAGTTTGTTTTATCTGGATTTAAGACAATTTTGGGATTACATTCTACAGGTTCACGTCTCAGCATTTCTTTTACTTGTTCCACATGTCTATCATAAATTTGAATATTATCATAAAACCAAGTAAAACGGCCTGGTGTTAATTTCAAATGTCTTGCAACCATTAGCATAAATACTAAATATTGCACTTGATTTATACAACCTGCTGTTGCAAAATCGCTAGAACGTTGAGTTAAACACATATCTAAGTAATCAATACCATCTTGTCCATGTCTTATATTCCACATTGTTAAAAAGGCACAAGGCTTTAAACCAGGATTATCATTTAGTTCATCTTCTTGCCATAAACTAATAATATGTCGTCTTCCATCTGGATCTCTTTTCATACCTTCTAACAATTTTTCCATGGAATTATATCTTTTTACAGTATGTCCATAACAGGTTCCAATAGTTCGATTTCCTATATCCCATTCGTCCCACCAAGTTACATCGTATTTATCTTTTAAAATTTCTAAATCATTTGATTGTTGTTGATATATCCATAGTAACTCTCCTATGCTACTTTTAATAGCAATTGGTCTTAATGTTATTAATGGGGATTCCCCTCTCCCAGTTAAGTCATAAGTGCACATACCATGATTTACACTTAATGTGTGTGCTGGTGTTCCATCTTTATAGCGAGGTCTTGGGTTTTCATCTAAACAACCTTCTTTTAAAATTCTTTCAAAAATTTGTTTGGTATACATATCTCCTTTTGTCATAAAAATTCCTTTCCTTAACCCCAGTATTATTTCTTTATGTTTATTATAAATTAAAACCCCCCCCCCATGTCAATCACTATTTTTGTCAAAAAAAAAAAGAAGTTATTATTCTTCTTTGTTTGAAGCTATATCTTCCTTTTTGTTCTCTTTCGTAAATCCATAATGTTCACGAACTTTATTTTCTATTTCTTCTTTAAGGGCAATATTTTCTTTTAATAGCGTTTTCACATTCTCTTTCCCTTGCCCTATCTTTTCGCCTTTATAAGCATACCATGCACCACTTTTTTCAATGATGTTTAACTCACTTGCAATATCAATAATTTCTCCTTCGCGGCTGACACCTTCTCCATACATAATATCTACACTAGCGGTTTTAAATGGTGGAGCCACTTTGTTTTTAACAACTTTGATATTTGTTTTATTTCCAATCACTTGGTCTCCTTGTTTAATTTGTTCTGCACGACGAATATCTAAACGAATTGTTGAATAGAATTTTAAAGCTCTTCCACCTGGTGTTGTTTCAGGATTTCCAAATAAAACGCCTACTTTTTCTCTCAATTGATTAATAAATATAGCTGTTGTTTTGGTTTTATTAATAATTCCTGACAATTTTCTTAAAGCTTGACTCATTAATCTTGCTTGTAAACCAACATGAGAGTCTCCCATCTCTCCATCAATTTCTGCTTGTGGTACCAAAGCTGCAACAGAATCGATTACTACAATATTCACAGCTTCACTTCTAACTAATGCTTCACATATTTCTAAAGCTTGTTCTCCTGTATCTGGTTGAGATAATAAAAGTTCATTAATATTTACACCCAAATTTTTAGCATAAACAGGGTCTAGTGCGTGTTCTGCATCAATATATGCTGCACGTCCTCCTTCTTTTTGCACTTCAGCAATAGCATGTAAAGCGAATGTTGTTTTTCCTGAAGATTCAGGTCCATAGATTTCCACAATTCTTCCTTTTGGATATCCTCCTACTCCTAAAGCAACGTCTAGAGTAAGAGATCCACTACTCGTTACATCAATTTCCAAGTGTGTTTCTTCGCCGAGTTTCATAATGGCACCTTTTCCAAATTGTTTTTCTATATC
>CAYSFO010000028.1:4236-18611 GCA_964430695.1 uncultured Muribaculaceae bacterium
TTGTTCTAGCGCCTTATCTTTGTCTTTTGTATCTTTTGTTATTTTCATTTTTGTCCTCCATTTTTCTTACTACATCTCCATTTTATTATAGAAAATTTTGTTTGTCAACAGTTTTCACAAACGTTTGTTTGGTGGCATTTTTTCTACAAATTTTATAAATCTGTCTAAGCAAAAAATAGAGATTGGGGGCACTTTTTTTACCAATTTTAAAAATTGGATTTTTATTTTTATGTATTTTTTTCAAAAAAAAGAACAATTTATTGTTCCTTACTCTCTACAAAGATTAAATCTTTTGCATTAAAATAATACTGACATCCTGAAATGACGGATAAAATACAAGCAATAATGATTAAAATATCGGCAATGGGAATTCCTAGTAATTCAAAAGGAAGGTTATAAAAAAACATAAAAGAAATTCCAAACATCATACAAACTGTCTTTACTTTTCCTAGTATACTTGCTCCAACCACAGTTCCTTTATTTCCACAAGCCATCTTAATAGAATCTACAAATGTATCTCTTGTAATAATAATCACTGGGACAACGATACTAATAAACCCTTGGTAAGCTAATATAATAAGTACGCCATTGACTAAAATTTTATCAGCAATTGCATCCATTACTTTACCAAAATCTGTTACTAAATTTTGATTTCTTGCAATATAGCCATCTAAAAAATCAGTTACAGCAGCAATAATAAAGAGTATTCCCGCAATCATATATTTTGAATCAATCACAATCTTTCCTACCATTGTAAATGTGGGAAAAGAAATTCCTAATTGATACCAAGGTACTATAAGCAAAACAAGTGTAAAAATAGACAAAACAATTCTTGCCACTGTAATTTTATTTGGTAAATTCATAACCAATCTCTCCTATTTCACATAACTAATGACTGTAGTATCTGCACTCACTGTAATTTGTTTAATACTCCAAAACACAATCGCTAAAACTAAAACTATAATGAAAGAATAGATAAGAACATAAATCCATTTATTATACTTTTTATTTTCTTTTGTATAGGGAGATATTACTTCTTCTTTATCATTTTTTGTACTATTTTGTTCTTGCATTTTACGTTCAATTTCTTTTATTGGAATTTTAGAAGTATATTCAAACATATACTCGTTAAATTCATCAATAACTTTGTCTGAATCGATTCCCAAATACTTAGAATAATTATATATATAATCTTTTAATACAAAAATATCTTTAAAACATCCAATGTTTCCATCTTCAATATTTTCTAAGATAACCTCTTTTATATCCAAATCTTTACTGGCTTCACTAATAGAAACTCCAGCTTCCTCCCTGGTTACTCGAAAGAGCTCACCAATTTCGTTCAAGATTTTTCACTCCTTTATGTAATCAAAATAAATAATCCGAATAAGCCATGTTCTGTACACAATTAAATTGTGTGGCAAATATTTATCTACCTATAAAAGGTCCTCTTCTTCGTTCTTGATTCCGAATTAGAAGTTCCCCTACCAAATTTGGGTTTCTCACTCGCGGGGTTTACCACGTTCCACCTTTTCCGTTTCCAGAAAAGCTCGTCTCTTTGGCACTTTATGAATACTTTTACCATCTAGAGGTAATTTCTTCGCCGTAAAGATTACTCTTTCCTTAGGTTATTTTTTTCCTAAGCACGAACACTACCATCAATCACAGATGGTGTGAGCATGGACTTTCCTCTACATTAAAATAATGCAGCATTTGCCTTCGTTTTATTCATTTCGACCAAATACCATTTTTTCTAGTTGACTAATTCTTCTTAAGAGATCAACATTATTGACAGTACCGTGCCCATCCCCTTCTTCAGAAGCTGCCTCTAATCTACTACGTAGTTTATTATATTCTTGTCTTAATTTAATGTTCTCTTCTGATAAGGCTTGGATTTCACTTGCCTGTCTTTTAATAATGGTGTTAAATTCTGTATAATCGGTTATAACCATATCTAAAAATTTATCAACCTCTTGTGGACGATATCCTCTGGCATCAATTTTAAAATCCTTATTTAAAATATCTTGTGCCGTTAATAAAACTTTTTCACTATACATATTTACCACCTTCTTACACCACAATTATAATCAATTGCCCTTTATAAGTCAAGTCGATGCGAAGAGTGCCAGTATTCTATTATTTCGATTTTTCCTTTTTCAAGCTTTTTTCTCTTACTTTTCTCGATAATAATAAAGGGTGAAACAAAAAGTCGATGGAATCTGCTTTATCCACTAGTGTTAGTAACCAACTTTCTTTATATTGTGGTAATTTTTTATTTAAAGGAAACATGTGTGTTTTAATCATACTCTCTATCTTTTCATTCACTAGTTCTGGAAAAAACTTTAGAGCATTCTTTCTCGCTTGTTCGGCATGGGTAAATCCATGTCTTTGTAAAAGCGGAAGATGTTCAAACGTATCTTGCCAAGGTTTATCATAAAAATCGTGTAATAATCCAGCAATGGCAAGCGCTTTATAGTCTAGATGTAATTTTTTTCCAATATTGTAACAATCATAAGAAACACGTAACACGTGGTCGTAAACACTTTCATTGTGATGATGTTTAAAATTTTTGCGTTTTTGAAACTCTTCATGTTCTAAAATAGGTTTTACAATTTTATAATAGTCGCTATTTTTAAAATTCAGGTTTTTTTTTTGGTTTTTATTTACAATATAAGCATTTATATATTGAATTAAGCTAGCCATTTGGAATAAAACGGTTAAAATAACAAAATAATGTATTGGAATATTAATTTTAGGAAGTATTATATTTATAAATCCTAAAATAATTGTAACAAAAATTACCCAAGTTTTTATTTTTCCAATCAGTAAAGAAGTGATCGATTTTATTTTATAAAAAGTGTATATATTGAATAAAGCAATTAAACTTTCTAAAATTAAAACATAAAAGAAATAATGATTATGAAAAATTAAAATCACTAGAAGGGAAAAAGCTAAACATTTGTCTCCAATAGCATCTAATTTTGTGCCCAGTTCACTGATTACATTCCATTTTCTTGCTAAAACTCCATCTAATGTATCTGTAAGAGCAATAAAAATGGCAAGAATAATTAAAGCTAAGAATTGATTATTCACTCCAAGATAAAGGATTAAAGGAGTTACTAATATACGAGAAAATGTTAAAATATTGGGAATATTTTTTTTCATATTGCTCCTTCTTTCATTATCATTATAACGAGAAAAAACATTTTAAACAATAAAAAATATTTCTAATTCATTTTATTCAATCAAATTAGAAATATTTCTTATGAATTAAATTCCTCTTTCTTCATTTTGCGTTTGTTGTATTTGTTGTTTGATACGATTATATTCAGCTAAAGAACTTAAATGAGGAGCTATATCCATTCCTGCTTCTAACATTTTTTGCATATCTGTTATGATTGCACTAGAATAAACCTCATCAAAACTAATATTTGGTTTTTTAGATACTAATGGATCATTACAAGAAACTAAAAGATTAGCATGGTTTTCAGAATTTTGTTGAAAAATATGCATGTAACCATCTATTTCCACAGTTTTTTTTATTGACTCATAGGAATATCCTTGTCCTACACATTTATCAACAGACATCCTTCTAATTTTTCCTTCATATAATAATTCACCAAAATTTGCCGCTAATTCTTCTTTTGCTATTTTTTCCACATTTTTAGGATTTTCTACAATAATACTAGTTGTGTAATCATTCATTCATTAAACCTTCTTCCAGTTTAAGAATAACATATAATTATTTTCAAATACAACTAATAATGTAAATAGTTTGTTCAATTCACCTTTTATTTACATTTTTTATAAATATATTTTTAATCCTTCTATATTATTTTCTAAAGTCTTTAATAATTTATTTGCTAAATCAAGAGCTTCTTCATCCTCATCATTGTAGCTATTCATTGCTTCATTGATTTTGATGATACCTTTATTCGTTCCTTCTGCCATCATTTTAGCAATGACACTGTCCTCTTTCTTTTTTAAGAGTTTCATTTCACTCATCACTTTACTATTCATTTTTACCATATTTCCTAATTCTTTTTCTTCTGTGCCATAAGAAGTTAAAATGCGTTCACACCTACTAATAAGCTCATCATATTCTTTTCTTTGATTCTCTAAAAACTCACGAAATTCTGATGCAGAGACTTTGTCAATTACATCATTAATACCGATAACGCCCATTTCACTTATCTGATAAATCGTATTTAAAAAATCAATATTCTTATTATTTTTCATAAAAAATCACCCATTTTTATTATGGATGTTTTTTCCTTTTTTATACTTCTTGTACTACGGCAATGATCATCGGTTTGCATTCTGTTTCTTCATATAAGTATTTACTTAATTCCGTTCTAATTTCTGTTTTAATCTTATTAAAATCTACAAAGTTGTCAACAATATTTCTCGTAATAATATCTTCTGAAATACGTTTGATTTCGTGAATAATTTCTTTTGAGTCTTTGACATAAATAAACCCTCGTGTTGTTACTTCTGGCCCTACAAGCAAATTCTTTGTCTTTTTGCTGATGGTAGCACTGATTAACACAATTCCATTTTCGCTCAACATTTCACGATCTTTGATTACCAGTTCTCCAACATCATCGCTTGATTTACCATCAATTAAAATATCATTGACTTTGATATGTTCTGTTGTTTCTTTAAGGACTCCATCTTCAAATAAAACAATATCGCCATTTTGTTTTAGAATAATATTTTCATTTGGCATTCCCAAATTACTAGCTAAATTTGCATTTTGTACTAAATAACGGTATTCGCCTTTTACGGGCATATAGTATTTTGGGTTTGTTAGTTTTAACATGAGCATTAAATCTTCGCTAGATGCATGGTGTAAAATATTTTTCTCTTTTGGAAGAGAAATGACACGACACCCAAACATAGAAAGTTCATTTTCAATTTTAACTAATTGTTTTTCATTACTATCATATCTAGGTTCAGAAAAGATAACTGTATCTGTTGGCTTTAATTTAATATATTTGTCGTATCCATTCATGACTTTACTAATGGATGCATATGGATTTTCTTTATCATCGCACAAAAGCAAAATGGCATCTGGATCATCAATATTTGATAAATCTCCTAATAAATCATCAGGAAAACTCAAATATCCTTCTTTTTTGGCAAATGTGACAACATTTTGTAACTTTTTTCCCATTAAAATAATCTTACGATGTTTATTTAATGCACTGTTAAAAATATCTTGAATGGTATATAAATGCGTTGGTAACACTAAATACATCAAACGTTCATTATATTTGTTCACAATATCTTTAAAGAAATCTTCTAAACGATGACTTGGAGAGGTATGTCCTGTATGTTCTGAAAAAGTTGATTCTGAAAGTAAACATAACACTCCTAATTTTCCAACATAGGCAATTTTTCCTAAATCCATATCGTAGTGACCTGTCATTTTTGAATCAATGATAAAGTCCCCTGTATAACAAATGGCTCCATCTTTGGTATTTATGACATACATGACAGCATCTGGACAACTATGGGAAACTGTTATAGGAAATATACTTACACGGCCAAAATTCAATTTCTTGTGAGGTGTAATTTCGATAACATTTTTTTCTGGTACTCCAGATTCTACTAGTTCATACTTTGTAAATTTTGTTGCATATAATTTAATCTCTGGAACATTTTTTACTAAATCACTAGCACTTCCCATATTTTCGTAATGTCCATGGGTTAAGAATACCCCTTTTATTCGCTTTTTATTTTTTACTAAATATTCAAAATCAGGAATAACGTAATCAATTCCAAACATGTTTCCTGTTGCATATTTTAAACCGCAATCAAAGACAAAAATATCTTTATCAATTTCTACAATATAGGTATTTTTGCCATTTTCATCTAGTCCACCTAGACTAAAAATTTTAATTTTACTCATAATTCATCTCTTTTCTACTATTTTAATTATTTTTAAAAAGTTTTTTGCAGCAGACTCATTATAGCAAAAATAATATTTTTTTTCAATAGGACACTTTTGAGCTTAATTTAGCCTAGAAAAAAAGAAATTTCTATTCCTTTTCCTTCGTTTCTAATTCTTTCACATCTACACTATTGATAGAATTAAACCTTTTTGTTATTTTTTCCGTTGTTATATTAATATCTTTTACATCCTTTGTCACTGTATCAATACTACGAGATAGTTTATCCCAACGTTCGCGATATCGATCGAATTCATAGGATAATTTACTTAATTCTTCATGAATCACTTTTGCATACTTATCTCTTTCCATGTTTTTTAGAATCATACTTATTGTTGTTAATGTACTCATTAATGTCGTTGGACTTGCAATCCATACCTTTTTATTATATGCTTCTTGAATTAAATCTGAATGATAAGCATTAAGTTCAGCAAATATGGCTTCTGCCGGTAAGAACATAATGGCTTCACTTGCGGTTTCTCCAGGCACTATGTATTTACTACTAATTGCTTCAATATGTTTTTTTACGTCAATTTTAAATTGTTTTTCTGCCACATCTCTTGCTTCTTTAGATATCGACTTATCCGTCATTTTTTGGTAATTTTCTAATGGGAATTTAGAATCAATACAAATGGTTCCTAATGGACTTGGTGCATACAAAATAGCATCAGCAATAAATCCGTTTTTTAATTTATATTGAATCTCATAAATACCTGTAGCATTTTCTCCAAAAACACTTGTTAAAATATAATTTAAATTGACTTCTCCAAAAATACCACGTGTTTTTTTATCCGTTAACACACTTTGTAAAGAAACGATTTCAGTAGATAATCCATCAATTTTCTTTTGCGCTTCATCAATTTTTGATAATCTTTCTAAAATATTGTTAAACGTTTTATTTGATTTTTGAAAATTATCCTCTAAACGTTCATTCACTTTATCATTCATATAATTAATCTTATTTTGAATTTGTTCATTCAAACGATCAAAATCATTTCTTAAATTGTTAGAAAATCCGACTTTAAATTCACCAATTTCTTTTGTAATATTTGTTTCAAATCTTCCTAATCTTTCTGTCATATCATTGTTATCTTTCTTTTTCACTAACACAAGGATTAATAAAATAACAATTATGATTAATAGTCCTAAAATTATATACTCCATTTTTACCTCCAAATTTAATCTAAGTTAAATTTTCTATTAATGATTTTACTTACGATATACGCAATAAAAATCAAAACTACTACCTTTACTAAAGCAATTGGATGGGTCAAACTCTGCACTAAACTTGTACCAATAAATCCCCAAAACAATACTAAAAATATTTTACCAATGGAAAGAGCTATGATAAATTTTTTCCATGACATTTTTGATAAACCAGCGGCAATGTTTACCATAAAGGCTGGAGTAAAAGGGACAGCAATAATTGCAGTTAATTGCTCCATTTTAACGGAATCTACTATTTTCATTACCTTTCCAAATTGTTTATTATTCTTTATTTTTTTATCAAACCAATTTCTTACTTTTTTACGAAAAAGAATAAAGGATAGTAGACAACCTAATATAGTAAATATCCAAGAAACTAGAAAACCTACAATATTCCCAAAAACTAAAAAATTAATTGTGATAAAAACAAATAAAGGGAGTACGGGAACCATAGATTCTATTAAAATAAGAAAACACCCTAGAATAGGACCAAAGATTCCAATATTTATTAAAAACTCATTAATTAATTTATCTAAATTTTCAATAATTTCTATCATATCTATCACTTTTTTATTATACCACAGGTACTATGATTTATTTTATTAATTTTGCAAAAGAAAAGGATTTTAAAACCAAAAAATTTTTGTAATCTATATTAAAGTTATTAGAATTAAATTGAAAGTGCTACTGATTCGATAGTGTCTTTTTTTGCTAATCTTAGTATTACTATTATCAACAAAAGCATAATTACTTTGAAAAATTAAATTTTTCTTTTCATAACCTTACTTATGCCATTTCATGCCCCTTTCGAATAACCAAAACCCTCTTTTGTAAGGTAGACAGCGTGAATCAGTAACACGAGACGTTATTATAAATATTTGTAAACACTTTGCAAGGAAAGTGACAAAATAAGACAAAAAATTTTTTATGATGGTAAAATTTCATAATAAAAAAATAAAATTATGTCAAATATTTGTAAATTTAAAAACAATACACTGTTATTGTATTGTTTCTGTATTTCTCATAACTTGTGTAACATCATAACCATAAAATTCTAGAATACTCACGACTTTTCGACTGTGAATACCTTTTAAACACATAATATAATATTTTTTGTTTTTATCTAATAATTCTTTATAATTTAAAAGTAATTTTTGATAAGGTATATTTACACTTCCTGGATGAGCATGTTTTTTATAAGTGACTTCATCAGATACATCGATAAGTGTCCCCATATTCTGATTATAAACATTTAAGTCTATTCTTTTCATTTTGCTTCACCATAGTATTATATGAAGAAAATAAAAAAGAACAGATGACTAACAACTATTCTTCTCCGAAGAAATCATCAAAGAATTCATCATCTGTTATAATATTATCATTTACAATAACACTGTCCACATCTATATTAATTTTTGGTTTATCAGGAAGTTTATTTTCTTTTTCTTTGGGTTCTTCCTTCTTTTCCTTTTTAGGTGCCTTAGATGTTTCTTCTTTTTCTGCCTTTTTAGGTTCTTTTATTGTTTTTTCCTCTATCGACTCTTTTTTCGCTTTTTCCATTTCTGCTTTTTGTTTAGCTTCTTCTTCATCAAGTTCTTTTAACTTCTTATCAATATCGGCAATCATTCGATCAATATCTTCATTTGTCATAGGACCATCTTTCAAAAATGGATTTGGGGATGATTTCATAAATGGATTGGATAAATCATTTGGTCCTTTTAAAAATGGATTTGGGGATGGATTGGAAAAATTTGGCATTCCTGACATTCCAGAAGGAAATCCAGGCATTCCAGACGGAGCACTAAAATTAGGCATTCCTGGCATAGTTGGATTTGGCATGTTTTTATTATTTTCTAAATCTGCCATCATATTTTTACGTTTTTCTTCGGTTACAAACTTTTTGATATCAAAAAGAGAAATCTCTCTCGTTTGACGACTTGGCAATTCTGCCATTACTCTTTTAATACCCCAATCCATTTTAAAATCTGGCTCTAATTTGGTTTTAAATGGATCCATTCTTAATCGCTTAATAATCACTTCAAATAATTTCATTCTTTGTAAATCTGTAACGGTAATTAATGGCGTAGAAGCTGTTTTATCTTTTTCTTTCGATTTTACTTCTCCACACATTTTACTGATTTCTTCTAAAGCTGCCATTTCGGTACTAATTAAGTAAATTAAATTACCACAGTTTCCTTTAATTACTTCTGCTACTTCTTTTCCATATACATCATTTAATTGGGCAAAGTTTTGGATAATAAATGTAAACCTTATATCACGACTTCTCGCTGCACTAACCATTGAATCTACGTCTTTTAATGGTGGCATGTTCGCAAACTCATCAAGAATAAAGTTCGTTCTGTATGGTAATTTACCACCTTGTTCTTTCGCAACATCAATTAAGGTTTCATAACACTGTTTAATAAAAATAGTTAATAAACTATGATAGGTTGTTTTTTCATCATGAATAATCATGAATACCGCTGTTTTTTCTTTTCCTATCTCTCGCATATCAAAGTCACTATAAGAAAGCATTTCACTTAAAATTTCACGAGATGCAAAGGTACGAACCTTTTGTCTAAACGTTGAAGTAATACCACCTTGGGTATCTTTTGGAGCATTTACAGTACCTGATGCAAAAATATAAGCACTCGAATCTTCTCCTTTTAAGTGAAAATATTCTTTAATATAGGTACTTGCCGCAAATCTTTCTTCTCCAACAGAACTCATGTAATTGATAGAGTTCATATTGACTTCTTCTTCCTTGGCATCCATAAATAAACCTAAAGCAAGTCCTGAGAAATAATCCGCTGCACTATTTTCCCAAAAAGGTTCTCCTTTGTTATTTGGATCTTTTACAATATTTAAGGCAACGTCATCTAAAAGTTCCGTAGCTTTATCCACATTTTTTTCTTTATAGTATCGATAAGGCAAAGTTAAAGGATTCCAAGCATTTCCATTTTTGGGGTCACGAAAGTTTAAAACAATAATTTTATATCCTTGCTCTTTTAAATATTCAGCACTATATTTATAAATTTCTCCTTTGGGATCAGTAATAATCATACTCTCGCCTTTTTTAGCAAGTAAATTCACCATTGGTTTAACAATGGTTTCTGTTTTACCTGAACCAGTAGAACCGATAACTAAATTATGATATTCGCCGTTATCTACCCAAATATCTTTTCCGTTATTAATTAAAGGTACACCCGCTGCTTCCACCTTTTTTTCTGTTGCCGTTACGTGTTCAATGTTTTTAGCTTCTTTAATTTCTTTGTCTTTTGCCCATCTAGAATAGCCTTTTTCTTCTTTTTCTTTCACTTTTATTCCTAAACCATGTCCTTTTTCTCGGTCAAAAATATAAGAAGAAACAGAAGAAAAAATAATAATTAAAGCAACAAAAAACATTCCCATGGTTAATACTAAATTATTCCCTACAAAAGCAGGAAAAGGATTTAAACCATAAAAAATCCCTTCATCAATAAAAGAAGTGAAATTTAAAACTGCAATTGCACATAAATACAATAAGAAAAGGCAAAATATAATAAAAATTAAAAAGTCTTTTGGTTCAACTCTAAATTTCATTCTTCGTTCCTCCGTTTTTGTTCTCACTTATTATACTATAAAACATTCTGAAATAAAAGTTATTCTTCAGATACAATTGATGCAAATGTTTTATTGTTTACTTTATAAATATAACTGGTAGGTTCTCCTACTTCACTAAAATATCCCTTTAATAATACGAAATAATCTTCTTTATTATTAAATAAATTAATTATATTCTTTATATTATATGCAGGGACTAAATAATTTTCATATTGTCCATAAACATCTATATGTAAAATGGAAGTCTTATTCTTCACAACAGCTATCACAATTGTAAATAGTTGTTTATCTTCTGATTCTTCCGTCACATTGGAAGCCAAAATAATTTTGTCCTTATTTCCATCTTTATCAAAATCATATTCTAAAACTTCATTTTGATCTAAACTTGAATAAGTATTTATATTATTTTCCTTTAAAATTTTATTGAGTAAAACGGTTTCCTCTTGATTCATTGTTCTTGTTTCATATTCTTTAATTACTAACTCTGTATTTTTACTTCCGGCAATAAAACTATCTTGAATATTTACCCATTGATTATTTGCATCAAAGAAATTCCATTTGTTAATATAATCAACTTTATATTCTCCTAAATATTGATTGTTTTGATAAACGATAAATTCCTGCTTTTCTTCCTCTTCTAAAATGTCTGTATTTGTTACATTTTTACATGTATTATCGTTGCTACACTGATAAGAAGTAATATCAGAAATAAGTAGATAACCTGTTTTTTCATTCACTATCTTTATTCCCAGTGTAAAAAAGATACATATGCCTAAACCAACAAGAAATACAATTATCCAAAAATAAGGATTTTTTATGATTTGTTTCATGAATACCTCCTAATATTTATAAACTCTTAAACTGTCTAAATCCGATGCACTATATGTATTAATTGAACCAGTTGCTGGATCATATACCGTAAAGTTTGTACCTGAAACAGCTTTAAATACTACATAGTGTCCTCTTGGATGCTTTTCATTTGTAAAATGCAATAAAATACTTGTATTCTCTCCAATTCTTTTTGTTACTTCTGCAACTCTTGCACTTGCAGAACCAGAAATACCATTTTTTGATTCAACAAAGTGAAAACTAGGAGCAAAATAGTTAATGGCATTACTACTCCAATTAATACTAGCTCCTTTAAATCCACCCGAGCTGTTTAAACGTTTGACTAATGTTCCTGGATTAAAGCTTGCCACATTGTTTATTGTTATTCCCGAACAAGACATTGCTATAGCAACAGAAGTGACTGCACAACCAGAATTAGCCATCGTTAAAGAGGAGGTGCCTAATTTAATACTTCCCCATCTAGAATCTCCTTGTTTCCAAATGGTACATGACCCTGTTCCAGGTTCACCCATTCCTGATTCTGCTTCACAAGTATCTGCATCCAAATTAAATATTCTTTTTCTCGCCTTAACCATAATTTGGGATTGATAAACTAAATAAGCTTGTTTGTCTTCTTCAGTCGTTGCAACACAAGTGGGCTCATGTGCAGTGGTACATGGATGTTTAGAAGAACAAGCATCTTTTACTCGTTCAGGAACCGTCGTATAAATATATGGGGCATAATAACATCCTCCAACGCCACTACCACCTGGATTGTACCAATAACTTCCCAAATAAGCGTATTTTCCTGTTAATTCGGTTAATGTAGAAAATTGAGAGATATATTTTAAAAATGCGGATACTCCTTCTGATAAACTACCATAAGATTTACAAGCAGCAAGTCCACCTGTATTCGTACAGCCGATTCCCCAATAATTATTATGTGATGATCCTGGCGAATATCCTTCTACATCTGCCCTTATAAAAACTAACTCTGGATTAATACCATTGGAAGTTGCCATATCATAAATCATTCCAGCATTGTCCGCTAATATTTTTGCTCCTCCACCTTTATTTCCATAACTTTTTACTAAAGCAATAAAGGCATCTCTAGATAAACTAGTACTTTTCATCGAAATATCACTACAATCTGGATTATAAGTATACTCATCACTAAAAGCATAATCAATTGTATAATATTCAATATCTCTTCCATAATATGTTTCTAAAATTCGATAAAGTTCATATTGTGAATCTTCCAACTCCAGTAAATACTTAGCACCATATAGACTTAAGGATTCCAAATATTTTGTTGTTGGTACGGTTTTTTTAGGAATTTCAACTCCTTTTTCTTTTTCTAGTTCATCTACCCAATCCGCAGGAATCACATGATATTTTTCTTCATTTTCATTCATCATATGATAAAAATATCGATCCTTGTTTTCTTCATTATCTTTTCTTTTCTTTGTATAGCTAAATGGATCATATAAAGCTGGTATTATTTGTCCATTTCGACCAATAATAATTCCTTGCGAAAGTTTTACAGCTTCTGCAATTTCAGTATATTTCTCTTCTGAACCATCCAATTTGACAAAACTTTGTGCTTGCGCATCATAATTTTTTAAAACAACACAATTATCTGGCAAAGTAGCAATTAAACGACTTCTAGCGGCAATGGCCATTGCTTCATAAACAACTTCATTATCTATATCTTTTGCTTCATTATTATCAAACCAAACAATACTTGTAATATAAGTATCATAATCATATTCTTCATAACTATAACGTATTCCATATTCTTCATCTTCTTCATCCAAATCCGTTATTAAAGAACCATCTGTAAGTGGTGTATAACCTGGCTCTTTTTTCTTACGAGCTGTAGTATAACTTTCATTTTCCCATGTCAGTATTACTTTTCCACAAGCAGGTGTTTCATAATATTTAGGTTTCGGATTTCCGACACCAAATAAATCAAAATCCATAGCAAAAATTAATATTGCAATTAATAAAATAAATGCAATAAGAAATAAGCCTACAACCCAAGGATTTTTTTTAATAAATGCCAAAAATCCCTTAGCTGCTGTTGCTGCCGCATCTTTTATAGGACCTGCTAGTTTTATGGAACGACCAGAAGCTGATTGTTGTCCTAGTTCTTCATCTTCAAGATTATTTGTGTCTTCTAAACTATCCAATGTATCTTCTAAAGAATCTCTTGGTAGTTCTTCGCGTTCATTCATTGGCTCTAATACTTCTTCGTTATGATCCATAAAATCACCTACTTCTTAATGCTCTTTATTATAAGCTAATCTTAATCAATGTTCCAGCATTAATTTTTTTACATTTTATTAACGCCAACTATATGCCTATCTACATATTTAATTTTCTCAAACTTTCCTATAATCCTCCACCTGATCCAAAGGAATCTAACTCTTCTTGTGTGACTACAACATTGATACGCATTCTTCTATTACCACAAATAAATAGTGCTTCCCCTTGATTGTAATATTTAATTGTTTCTTTTTCTGTTTCATTTAAGTCAATCAACTTTCCTAAATCATCTGTTGCTTGTTTACGAAGTCCCATAATTAAATAATAAGAAGCATTATCAAATATTGCTTTTCCATGTACCAAAACATTTGGAGCAGCAAAATCAGTTGGTTGTTGTGTAATAATAATAGTTCCTGTATTGTACTTACGACTACGTCTTTGAATTTGCGCTAAGAATTCAGCACCTAATTCATTCTTAGTTGATAAAAGGACATGGGCTTCATCTACACACATAAC
>CAYSFO010000029.1:0-18280 GCA_964430695.1 uncultured Muribaculaceae bacterium
AAACGCGGCAGACTGTAAATCTGTTCCTTCGGGTTCCATGGTTCAAATCCATGTCCCTCCACCATTTCTTAATTGTTATTGCCTCGTAGCCAAGTGGTAAGGCATCAGACTTTGACTCTGACATTCCGGTGGTTCGAGCCCACCCGAGGCAGCCATTTTAATTATTTTTGATCCGCTAGCTCAGTTGGTAGAGCATTTGACTTTTAATCAAAGGGTCTTGGGTTCGAATCCCAAGCGGGTCACCATATTGATATTAAACTCGAATTTTATTTCGAGTTTTATTATGTTCAAAAATATGCTAGAATATTTGCATAAATCCAATTATTGTGATGATTAAAAAATTTGCATTTTGATATTATTAAAATCAATTTGAAAGGAACATCAATATGGAAAAATATTTTCGCGATAAAATTATAAAATTTGAGCAAAAAACATTAAAACCAAATGATAATATATTTGAAATTATTTTAGAAGAGAGAAGAAAAGAAATTGATTCAAAAAGATTTTTTTTGAAATACTTACCTGTGGAAGTACTATCGGATTATAATTTTGATGATCCTACATTGCTAAAAAAATTTAGAGATGCAAGTTTAAGTGTAGATTGTCCAATAATGCGTATGGGAGGATGTAATTTACATCCAGAATATTTAGAAAAAGATAAAGAGTATGGATATTTACGTTATGCAGGCATAAAAATGAGTGATCCATATGGCAAAATATTAGGTTCATTTGATGTTCGAGATGGTATAGTAACATATAGTCCTTTATTTCCACATTTTTATAAGGAAAGGGATTTAATTAAATTTGCTAATGATACATATTTTACAACAATGAAATTTGAAGATATTATGGCAGTTCAAATTGATGAAGCAGATGAATGTTTTGTTCACGTAGGTAATTCTTACCAAATCGGAGTTACTAGCCCCTATATTTTACAAAAAGTTACTAAAGATCAAATGCTAGCGTTTGTTTCTAATCCAGAAGAAGGGGAAAAAATTTATAAGAGAACTTTAAAATAAAGTTGTTAAGATTCAATTTTTAAAATGCTTAAATTTATGGTAATATAGGTATTACTTTAAATTGATTTTTTATTAATTTAAAACTTTTGTATTTGGAGTGAAATTATGTTAGTAGAGCAATATGGAAGAATGACAAAAGAAAACGCTGATCCAAGGTTAGAACGTTACATACAAACTAGAACAATGCAAAGACTTCAAGGAAAAGGTGTTTTTTGTGGTATGGATTACGTAAATATTCAAAAATTAAAGCCGATAGAGTATTACTCTAGATTGGAACATTCAAAAAATGTAGCCTATACAACGTCAACTATATATAGAAATGAGAAAGAAGAAAACCTTAAAGTTGTTTTAGCAGGTTTATTCCATGATGTTGGTACAAAGTGTTTTGCTCATGCTAACTCTTATAAAACAGGAGATATTTTAAGCCAAGAAAATGATGAATTAGATGTAAAAAGTATTTTATTAAAAGATGAAGAATTAATTACTTATCTTCAGGAAGATGGAATTTCTATTGACGATGTCGTAGATTATTCAAAATATCCAATCCTTGATAAACCTATTCCTGCACTTTGTATGGATCGATTAGATGGTGGAATACTGGGAACTTGTCTTTTTTGGGCTCATACGCATTCATTTGAAGAAATAAAAGAATTATGGAGTATGGTAGGCTATTTGGAAAATACGAATGGAATGTGTGTTGATTTATCAAGTGAAAGATGTAGAAATTTTACTGGAGAAATGGTTTTAAGTGAAGGGGAACACACTGCTTATTTTGAAGATTTTTTTCAAGCTATTCATGTTTATAGTAGTTTATTACTTTCTAAAGAAAGTAGATATATGATGGAAGTTTTAGGTCTTGCCTTAAATTATTACGAAGATATGGGTGTGATAGATGAGCGTTCGTTATTTTATTTAAGTGAACAAGAAATTATTGCTAATATCTTAAACAGTGAATTTAGAGATGTTTGGTTAGACATTACCTCTTTTGATCAAGTTTATTATGCTAAGGATATGAATAAAGGATTAACGTTTGTTTCTAAACCGAAAATAAGGCAATGTAATCCATTAATTATTGATTCTCATTTGAATTTATGTGAAATAGATGGTATTTCAGGGGATTTTTATAGAGAAT
Organism: uncultured Muribaculaceae bacterium; assembly: GCA_964430695.1. GTDB lineage: Bacteria > Bacillota_I > Bacilli_A > RF39 > UBA660 > MGBC108787. The sequence continues at coordinate 2,152 of CAYSFO010000029.1, forward strand.
TAAATCCTATAGGAGAGTTAATTCGTCTTACAGACAGACCAATAAATGGCAATTTAAGTGACTATACGGTTAGAACTTTGTCAAAATATAAAAAAGGATGAAGTTAATGTATATTTTTTATGTCTTTGATGAAAAATTTAAGAAATCATTTTATTAGTTCCAAATTTGTGATAAAATGTAAATGAAATAAAAAAAATAAATATTCAGTTCTTTTGAACTGACCCTAGGGATAGGTATGATCTAATCATATCTATCTTTTTGTTTAAAGGAGTGTAAATGATGAAAAAAATAATTTTGGTAGATGGTCATAATCTTTTATTTAGAATGTTTTATGGAATACCATCCTCTATAAAAAACTCAAAAGGAAAAGAAATTAAAGGTTTAATTGGGTTTATTGGAAGCTTAAAAAAGTTAATTGCTGAATTTAGTCCAGATTCTTTAGTTGTAATTTTTGATAGTGAAACAAGTAAGACTAGTAATTTAGAAATAGATAACGATTATAAAGCAAATAGAATCGATTATACTCATATTCCCTCCGAAGAGAATCCTTTTTCCCAACTTCCTCTGATAAAAAAAGCTTTGGATTATTTGGAAATAACTTATTTAGAAATTGAAAATTATGAAACCGATGACTATATTGCGTCAATAGTTTCCAATATAACTAGCGATGATTATCAGTATATAATCGTATCTTCAGATTCAGATTTTATACAATTAATCAGCAGAAATGTATTTCTTTATATACCAAGAGGGAAAAATAGCATTTTATATGATGAAAAAGAAGTTGTAAAAAAATATAATGTTTCGCCAAATAAATATGTAATGTTTAAATCATTAGTTGGTGATAAAAGTGATAATATAAAGGGAGTAAAGGGGATAGGAAATATTACAGCTGCAAAAATAGTAAAATATAATTCTCTTCAAGATTTTATATTAAATAATCCTGATTCTAAGTATGCAAAATTATTAATAAATAATGAAAAAATGATAGAAAAAAATATGCTTCTGATAACTATGAATAAAAACTTAGATGTTTCTAAAATTGTATTTAAAAAATTAACCGATAGAATAAATAAATATAAGACCTATGAGATAATAGAAAAAATAGGAGAACGATAAAAAATTTTTTTTGGATAAAATTGCACATAGCTCAAATTGTCTTTTAGAGATGATTCGAGATTTTGTTTTTAAACTAATTTATTTTAGGATCTGCCATTTGCTCTTCTAAATTTATATTAGGATTTGCTTTTATAAAGTATTTTGTATCTTCATTATAAAAATATCCCGATTTTAGAGCAATTTTACTTGTTATTTTATTAGGTGTTAAATCTAAAATTGTGGTAAACATAATTTCTGTATTTTGAAAAAGAATTTGTTCAATCATAGTTAAAGCTTTTGTTGCATATCCTTTTCTTAAATGATTTTTATCTGTAATAAAAGAAATATCTGCAATATTATTCGTTCTCATGATTATGTAAATACTGGTTATTGGAATATTGTTCTCCATTAACATATAATCTTGAGATGGAAAATCTTCATGTTCTTTTAGCCATTTATGAAATTTTTTAAAATATTCATAGTCCGATAAATTACCTTGTTTTAAAGGTATTAGGCCTTGTAATAGACTGCTCATTAAAAATTGTTGTTTCCATTCCGTATTATTTTTTTTTGTAAAAGCATAAAGTAATTTATAACTTTCTTCATCTTCTACTATTTGTTTAATAAATAACATAAAAACACCCATTTCTTTTAGTAGGCTATACTAAAATATGAAGACTTATTTTGTCAAGCATTAATAATGTAAAGTTTAAAACAGTGTTGGTAATTGTAAATTAGTATACATTATAATATTTTATTTTTAATTGTAGATGCCATTCTTTATAAGTATGAAATTTTTTATCAGTTTACTCTTTGCAATTATTTTTTATAAATTTAATATTTTCGACCTTATTCAACAAAATTATTTAAATGTTTTTTTTATAATGCATTTATGAAAAGGAAGAAGTATCCCAATAAAACAAGCAATTTTAACAATGGTTCGTTAATAACTTTTGAGAAATAGTTGGTATACTTGAAACGTAAGGTGGTCAATATGAAGTTATCTAGTGCAGTATCTCAAAAAATTTTAAAGATTTGCAATGAAAAAAATATCTCTATTAATAAACTAGCCTCAATCTGTTGTCTTACACAAAGTACTGTACAAAGTTTAATTGATGGTAAGTCAAAGAATCCTAAAATGTTAACTATTATTCGAATTTGTGAAGGTTTAGATATTCCGCTAAAGGAATTCTTTAATGATAATTTATTTGATAATATAGAAAGGGAAGACTAATGCGAATTATAGAGGAAGAGAATAATAAAATAAAAACGATTATTTTAGAAGATGGAGATACTTTAGAAATTTCTACATTAAAAAAGAATAAAGAAAAAGTAATTGTGAAATGCATAGATAGAACCTTGCACGTAGATGAATTGTCTACTAATCAAATAAAAAATATGAAAGAGGAAGAAATTGCCATTCGAACAATGAAAAATTATTTGAGTGAAAATAAAGAAAATTAATTTTTAGAATCTTCTTTTTATTTTGTAAAAATATTGTCTTTTGGTATTCAAAAAAGCATTGCTAGTAACAATAATTCTTGATTTTTCGCAATGTCTATACTATAATGATATTGCGTTTTCTAATATGCACCCATAGCTCAATTGGATAGAGCGCTAGACTACGGATCTAGAGGTTAGGGGTTCGACTCCCTTTGGGTGCACCAGATTGATAGAAAACTCGAACTTTTATGTTTCGAGTTTTAATATGTATTAAAATGTGATAATATAATAAGTACATAGGGAGATTTATTATGTCAAGATTAAAAAATGATACAGAAAAATATTTGGATTTATTTCAAGATCCAACTTTTACGGAACATGATTTTGTAGCAATCCTTTTACCACTATTATGTAAGAATGGCATTTATCAAATTAATGAGCAACAACTTGCAAGAAAATTATATTATTACTATAAAAATAATATTTATAGAGAATTATTTCAAGATATTGCTTTAACTAAAGGTACTTTAAATAATCAAGTTGATATTCATGAAGGTTTGTATAGGGAAAAGTTTTTTAGTGGTAGCATTTTTTGGGATACAATGCGCGGTGACCCATTAAATTTAAGATATGCTCCAAATGTCGATTTATCATATTATGAGAAAAATTTAAGTGAAGATGGAAAATTAAAAATAAGGAAAATAGCAGAAGAACTTAGCATGCGAAAGAAGTTAGAGCAACGTAGTAAACACCCACTATACATTTATGGAGTTAATCCTAATCAAACATACGCTTTGGTTCATGGTAAAAGTTTAACCGATTTATTAAGTTTTGAGTTAATAACAGATGGCGATATTTCAGCAATACAATATGATGAAACAAAAGGTGATGGTCATTGTCATTATGAAAGTCCCATGTATCCAAATGAATATAGAACATTAAAAGATAATAAAGTGGCTTATGTTAGTTTAGAAAATGCAAGTTTTGCAATTAAACAAGGATTGTGTAATGATGAAATTCGTTATTGCATAGCTAATACAGAAATTGTTGAACCAGAAAAATTGGAAAAGGTTATGAATATAGCTAACAAAAAATATGAAAGTGATGATTTTGCACTTACAGAACAAGCTCCTTATGTGAGAAAAATAGTTTTAAAATAGCTTCAATTCATGCCACAATTGAATTGAAAAATTGATACAAATATGTATTCAATTCTAATTTTAAGCGAAGAGTTGTAAATAATGATTGCTATGACACCATTGACGAATCTGTTCAAACTTAATATATATACAGTACCAGGCAATGAGATTGATATTTCTTATTTACTATGATAACTATTATATTAACAAAAATATGGGTATATTTTTAGATGAAATAGGATGTATTCTAATTAGGGGTAAAACTCACGAAGATAATTATAGTCCTAAATCTTTTATGATATTGATGATTTTTGTACTGCTTTTATTTATATTTAGAGAAAATATTATTAATTTTTATTTGAATATTAATAATTAGAAAAAATTATATATCAATTTTGTAGAAAAAGTTGTTCACAAATCTTAATCATTGTGTTAAGATTATAGACGTACAGGAATAGTAGAGAATAAATTATTGCTGTTATATTATTATTTTTGTAGCATTTTTGAAAAATAGTGCTATAATATAGTATGTAATTCGGGAAGTGGCTCAACTTGGTAGAGCACTTGGTTTGGGACCAAGGGGTTGCAGGTTCAAATCCTGTCTTCCCGACCATTTATGGATTTTAAAAGATATCTTTATAGGATGTCTTTTTTATATGTGCAACTTTGTCGAAAAATTAAAAAGTATATAATTAAGGATAAAATAATACTGTCAAAGTTAACATAAAAATGTTAAAATAAAAGAGAAATAAAAATGAATGGTGAAACTCGCTGAAATATAAGATGGCGGGGATATAGTTTGGCTAGCAGGAAGTTGGAAGGTAGCAACCAAGAGAGGCAGAATTTGTAAAATTTTTTTATCTTTTGTTTTTTAATATATAGAAAAGAGGAGTTTTTATGGCAAACGGTTTTACATATCTTGAACAAATTGTTGAAGCAATTCATAATGGAAATTTTAATGAAAGTATGTTGCATTGGAGTGATGGAACAGATCGAGCTATTATTTTTTACATGTATAAGAACAAAGCAAGTATACAAGATGCAGCAGAAACTTTTGGTTTTGAAGAAGATTTTTAAAAGAAAGAATAAGACATATTGCTTCTTACATGGATAAGCAATATGAGATTCAAAATCGTGAATCTTTCTCTAAAAGAGGAAGATAGTTTAAATAAGGGAAATATTAAATTATTATAAAATCTTTTTTTGCTTCCGCATATGCAAATACAAAAAAATTGTTCCTTCATATTTTATATTAGAAGGAGGGATTAAATTTTGAGTAGAGTATTACAAAATGCGATTAACCAGATTACACAAAAATATAATTCTATAACGCATAGAGGAATTGATGTAGTTAAGTATGAAAATAAAACTGCTAATGTTATAGCTCATAGTGATGGAATTGTAGTAGAGGCTCAAAAAGGAAAAATAAATGATTTAAATTCAAAAGGTATTACAACGTATGGAAATTATGTTAAGATTTTACATGATAATGGCTACTATACTTTATATGCCCATTTAAATAATGTGTATGTATCAAAAAATGACTTTGTAAAACGTGGAGATATAATAGGCGTTATGGGAAATAGCGGTAATGCTAAGAATACACACTTACATTTTGAGTTATATGATAAAGAAAATAAAAGAATAAATCCAACGAAATATTTGGAGAGTGATTTACCAAACATTCATGAAAAAATAGACATATATTATCAAGTCTATGATAATAAGAAACAAAAATGGCTTCCTAATGTAAAAAATGATGAAAATTATGCAGGAAATATTGGTAATTCGATTAGTGCTCTTTATATGAATTTAACAGTGGGGAATATTAAATATCGTGTACATGAAAAAAATAATAAATGGTTGCCGACTGTTACCAATCGAGATGATTATGCAGGAAATATTGGTAAGATAATTGATGGGGTTCAGATGTCTAGCGAAGATGTAAATCTTGCCTATAGGGTGCATTTACTAAATGCTGGATGGACACCATGGGTTTATAAATGGGATGATTCTAATGAAGGCTATGCTGGAATTATAGGTCAGAATATTGACGCAGTGCAAGTTAAAATTTTAGAGGACTAAATGTCTTCTTTTTAATTAAAAAAATTACAATTTTAGATTGTAATTTTTTTTAGTTATTATTCTCTCGAACTTCCATAATGACAGGTAAAATAATAGGGTGTCTACCCGTTAATTCACTAATATAAGGATGTAGTTCTAAAATAATTTGATTTTTTAAATCAGTATAGTTATATGTACCTTGTTCTAGGGTGTTGTTTACGATATGTGTTACTTTTCTTTCAATTTGATTTATAAGTTCGCTATTTTCATTTACCATGACGAACCCTCTAGTCGTTACATTTGGTTTAATTAGTAGTTTTTTTGTAAATGGATTAATATTTAGTATAGTAAGAAGAATACCATCGTTACTCATAAGTTTTCGATCTTTGATAACAACACTTCCAATATCCCCAATACGAGAACCGTCTACATAGACATCTCCTGCTTGAACAGATGTACCTCTATGTACCCCATTTTTATCTAAAATAATCGTATCGCCATTTTTACAAATAAAAATGTTTTCTTTTGGAATTGCACACATCTCTGCTAGTTCTGCATGTTTTTTTAGCATTCGATATTCTCCATGAATAGGCATAAAAAATTCGGGTTTGATTAGTCGTAACATTAATTTTTGTTCTTCTTGCTTTCCATGACCAGAGGCATGAATATCACTGAATTCACTATTTGTGTAAACTTGCACACCTTTTAAATATAACTTATTAATAACACGATTCACACTAGCAGCATTTCCTGGAATAGGGTTAGAAGAGAAAACCACTAAATCATCAGGCATTAAAGTAATTTGTTTATGCACCCCATTTGCAATTCTTGATAAGGCGGCAAGAGGTTCTCCTTGAGATCCAGTACACAAAATACATAATTCATTTTTCTTAATCGATTTTGATTGGTTATAGTCGATAAAAATCGTACGATCTTCAATCAAACCATTGTTTAAAGCAAGCTCTACAATTGTCTCCATAGAACGTCCAAAAACAACAATTTTACGATTATGTTTTTTACAAGTTTCTACAATGTGTTTAATACGATAAATGTTTGAAGCAAATGTTGCAATAATAATACGAGCAGGGTGTTTATTAATAATATTTTCTAAAGCTTCATCCACCACATTTTCACTTGTAGAAAATCCTGGAGATAAAGCATTTGTACTTTCGCTCATTAATAACTTTACACCACGTTCGCTAATTCTTGTCATTTTATGTAAGTCTGCCATAGGTCCAATAGGGGTTAAATCAAATTTAAAATCACCTGTTTCAACAATGGTTCCATTTGGGGTATGAATAGCGATTGCAAAAGAATCTGGAATAGAGTGGGTTGTTGTAATAAACTCTAATTCAAAATATTTTGTTTTAATTACAGTCTCGCTTGTAATAATTTCTACATCTTGATACTTAATATTATTCTCTAAAAGTTTCTTATTAATTAAATCAGAAGCAATTTTAGGAACATAAAGTTTTGGAATCTTGACCGTTTGCAAAAGATAAGGAATTCCTCCAATATGATCCTCATGTCCATGGGTAATCACAAGACCTACAATTTTATCCTCATTTTGTTTTAAATAGGTAACGTCTTGGATAACTGCGTCCACACCTAATAAATCTTCTGTTGGGAACATAACTCCTGCATCAATAATTATAATTTCGTTTTTGTGGGTGATCACATACATATTTTTACCCACTTCGCCTAAACCGCCTAGGGCAACGATAGACGTACTTGTACTATCTTCTTTCATAATTCATTTCCTCTTTCTAAATAAAAAATAAAGTTTTTTCTTGACTAACATTATAGCGTATTTTTATTGGTTTGTCTACTATAATGTGATATACTTAGCTAAGTAGGTGAATAAACAATGAATAAAAATAATCGTGGGTTTACTTTAGTAGAACTTATTGGCGTTTTGGTCGTAATAGCGGTATTATCTATCGTGGCTACAGGAAGTACAATTAGTATCATAAATAAAGTAAGGGAAAAAACAGCTGTAGAAATGCGTGACAATTTAAAAGAAGCCGCGTTAACCTATGTAATATCTGAAAAAAATATACATTTAACCAAATGTAGTGCTTCTTTTTCTGAAAAAGTGTATACAAAAAATGATATTAGTGAGTTAAGTAAAAATGCTTCTTGTACCAAGACAGTAACCGTTGCTACTTTAAAAGAAGAAGGCGTATTTGCTGATAAAAAAGGATACTGTAATCATGACGAAGAAGTACTTGTTTATCGTTATTGTGATGAATCTGAAAACTGTGAATATAAAACGTATATAAGTGATACGGCTTGTACGAAATAGAGGTGCTTGAATGGGAATATTTGATAAATTAAAAAAAATTGTAAATAAAAAAGAAGAAACTAGAGATATTGAAAAAGAAGAGATATATGATAAAGGATTACAAAAAACGAGAGAAGAATTTGTTTCTAAGTTAAGTCTTCTAGGAATTAAATATACAAAAGTGAGTGAAGATTATTTTGAAGAATTAGAAGATTTATTAATTTCTGCTGATATTGGTGTAAATACTGTTTTAAAATTTATGGATCGTTTACGTAGTCGTGTAAAGTCCGAAAAAATTGAAGATACCAAGTATTTAATGGAAGTAATCGTTGATGAACTTTTTATTATTTACGTAAATAACGAATCTTTAACTTCAACAATTCAGATGAATGAGCAGGGCCCAACCGTAATTTTAATGGTCGGAGTGAATGGTGTTGGAAAAACAACAACCATAGCAAAACTTGCTAATAAATATAAAAATATGGGTAAAAAAGTGATGATGATTGCAGGAGATACTTTTAGAGCCGGTGCAGTGGAACAATTAAAAATATGGGCAGAAAGATGTGACTCTTTGTTTTATGGGCGTGATAATACAGATTCAGCAGGTGTCATTTATGATGGCCTAGAACAAGCAAAAAAAGAACAAGCTGATATTGTTTTGATTGATACAGCAGGAAGATTACAAAACAAAGTTAATTTAATGAAAGAATTAGAAAAAATCAATAAAGTTATTGATAAAATTATCCCTGGGGCTCCACACGAAACTTTACTTGTCATTGATGCATCCACTGGTCAAAACGGAATTATCCAAGCAACTTCTTTTAAAGAAATCACAAATATTACAGGAATTGTTTTAACAAAATTAGATGGTACTGCAAAAGGTGGAATTGTTTTAGCCATTAAAGAAGAAGTAGATATTCCAGTAAAATTTATTGGATTAGGGGAAAAAATGACAGATTTAGAAACATTTGATATAGAAGAATATATTTATGGTTTATTTAAGGATATGATATAAGTATGAATAGAACAGAAGAATTGATTTATTATAATGAACTTTTTGATGTCTATGGAAATTTGTTAACGGAAAGAGAAAAAGAGATATTTACACTATTTTACATAGAAGATTTATCCTTACAAGAAATAGCGGAAGTACGTAGGGTTAGCAAAAGTTCCATTGGGAAAACGGTTAAAATTATTTGCAATAAATTAGATGGTTATGAACAAAAATTAAGATTTTTAAGTAAACTAAAAACAATAAAAGAAGTAGTAAGTAGCGTAAAAGATAAAAAAATAAGAGAAAAAGTAGAAAAAACTTTAGAAAATGAGTTATAATAAAACTATAAGGATATGGTGATCGTGTGATGAAAAAAATTAAATATGCTTTTATTTCTATTTTATTATTAATATCGTTTACAAGTATTCCTCATGTAGTGGCTTCTATTGATTTTTCGAATGGATTAATTTGTGGTGAAAAAGTAACAGATAGCAAAGGAGTTGTTAGGCAAACTTGTGATTTTGGATTTGTTGTTAAAGATAACCCTTTTGATTTAGCTACATTAAGTATAGATCTTACATTAACGAATATAACAGTTGATTCTATTTCAATTAAAACAGGGTGGACTTCATTAAATAGTTCAAATACTTCTTTTGAAATAAAAAATAATAGTGCTCCGTTAGCTGTTGGATATCATGTATTTGCTGTTGTGGTGTTTAAAATTACTGATCCTTTAAAAGATTGCACCATTAGATACAATTATACGGCTACTAAAGTTGACCGTAGTTGTACAATTTTTGATGGCAAGTATTATGGTAGTAATGGAGAACAAGTAAGCAAATTAGAATATAGCAAGCAATGTGAAAAACATACTTGTGAAATCTTATCTGATGGAACAAAGTACGGAAAAGATGGTGCAGTTGTTACTGATTTAGAATTTGAAAAACAATGTGGGGAAAATTATTGTAAAGAATTATCTGATGGTACTAAATACGGAAAATTTGGTACAAAAGTGGATGATTTAACCTATGAAAAAGAATGTAATGAACATACTTGCGAAATCCTATCTGATGGAACCAAATATGGATTGAGTGGTAAAGAAGTAGATGATTTAACTTATTCTAAAGAATGTGAAAAACATACTTGTGAAATCTTATCTGATGGTACAATGTATGGAGAAAATGGAAACATTGTTAGTGAGTTAGTTTATTCTAAAGAATGTAAAACGCATAGTTGTGAAGTTTTATCTGACGGAACACGCTATGGAAAAGATGGACAAGTGGTTACCGATTTAGAGTATCAGAAACAATGTAAGGAAAATAGATGTGAAATACTATCTGATGGTACAAAGTATGGCAAAGATGGAACTGTTGTTACAGAAATAGAATATCACCAACAATGTGGAAATTATGTATGTAAGCGAATAGGGGATACTTATTTTGGTCTAGATGGGAAAATAGTTAGCGAATCTGAATATAAAAATACCTGCTTACAAAATGCATGTAAACAAATTGGAGATACTTACTATGATCAAGATGGAAATAGTACCACTAGAGAAGAGTATTTAGCTGTTTGTAAGAATGAAGTAGAAAACCCAAAAACAGGAATATTTATCTCTATTGTATCATTGGTAACTCTTGGAGCTGTTGGTTTTGGAATTTTGCGTTATGCAAAAAAACATAATCGTTTTGTATAAAAAATGTTTATAATTCAATATGAGAACTAGATAGTAATATCTAGTTTTTTATGTTATAATATTGGAGTTAGCGAAGGAAAGATATTCTTGCAGAAAGTATTAAGATAAGAGATAGAATAGGAAAAAGTAGAAAAGATTTAAAAGAATTTGTTTTTTGAAATTCTATGAATGATTGAAATGGAGAAAAATATTATGAAGAATGTAATTGAAGTAAAGAACTTAACAAAAGAATATAAAAATTTAAAAGCCGTAGATGATTTATCTTTTGAAGTACAGGAAGGGGAAATTTTAGGGTTACTTGGTCCAAATGGAAGTGGAAAAACAACGACAATGAATTGTATTTTGTCTTTATTAAATTTTAGTAAAGGAAATATTAAAATCTTTGGTAGTAAAATGCATCCAGATGCTTATGACATAAAAAAGAACATAGGTGTTGTATTCCAAGAAGTAGCTGTTTTTGAAGAATTAACTGTCTATGACAATATTGATTATTTTTGTGGATTATATATTCCAGATAAAAAAATGCGCCGTAAATATATCGAAGATGCAATCTCTTTAGTAGGATTAGAGGATTTTAAAAAATTTTATCCGAAACAATTATCGGGAGGGCTACTTCGAAGATTAAATATTGCTTGTGGAATCGCTCATAAACCAAAATTAATCTTTTTAGATGAACCAACTGTGGCAGTGGACCCCCAAAGTAGAAATAACATTCTAGATGGAATAAAAACATTAAGAGAGAATGGAGCAACCATTATTTATACCACACATTACATGGAAGAAGTTGAAATTCTTTGTGACCGTGTCATTATTCTTGATAAAGGAAAAATCCTTGCAAGTGGAACTTGTGATGCATTAAAAGAACTAGCAAAAATAGAAGAAAAAGTAACTTTAGAAATAGAGGATCTAGATTCTAGAATACTTGAAAAAATAAAAGATTTTAAAAATGTAGATGAAGTGATTTATAATGCTCCCACTTTATTAATTACGTATAAAAAGGGAAAAAATAACTTAGCAGAATTAATTGATTTTTTAAAAAATGAAAAATTACATTATGATAAAATTTATTCTGAACGCCCAACACTTAACGATGTTTTCTTAGAACTTACAGGGAAGGAGCTTCGAGATTAATGTTTTTTCATAATTTTAAATATGCCTTTTTAACCCTTTTTAAAAATAAAATGCTTATCTTTTGGACGTTTGCCTTTCCCATTGTTTTAGGAACTTTCTTTTATATGGCTTTTTCCGATATAGAAAATAGTGAAAAGCTTAAAGTTATTGATATTGCCATTGTTAACAATACTTATTTAGAAACGCATGATATGTATAAAGAAGCTTTTGAAAGTTTAAGTGATGAAGCAAATGAGCAACAATTGTTTAATACAAGGTATGTTAGTGAAGAAGAAGCGATAAAACTTCTAGAGGATGACGAAGTTTCTGGATATTTAATTTTAGAGGATTCTCCTAAAATCATTGTAAAAGAAAGTGGAATAAATGAAACTATTTTAAAATATGTAACAGAAGAAATTATGCAAATGGAAGATGTTTTAGCTAATGTAATTGAACAAGAATTACAATCTTTTCATACTGATCATACTGAAAATGAAGATTTAAATACATTTTATGCAAATATTTATACCAAAGTTTTAACTATGCAAGAGTTGCAGAATACGAATATTAAAAATGTAGCTAGTAATCATCTTTCTTATACAATGATTGAGTATTATACTTTGATTGCTATGACCTGTTTATATGGTGGTATTTTAGGAATGACAGCCATGAATCAAAACTTAGCCAATATGAGTCACAATGGAAAAAGAGTGGCCGTTAGTCCCACTAAAAAATGGAAAGTTATAATAAGCAGTGTATTAGCAAGTTTTCTTACGCAAATTATTGGTATCGTTCTTTTATTTATCTATACCATTTTTGTATTAAAAGTAGATTATGGAAATCATTTTGGATGCATTCTGTTATTGACATTTGTGGGTTGTCTTTCTGGGTTATCGTTAGGAATCGCCATTGCAAGTCTTTTTAAAACAAATGAAAATACAAAAGTAGGAATCATTATTGCTGTAACCATGTTTTGGTGTTTCTTATCAGGAATGATGGGTATTACAATGAAGTATATTGTAGATAAAAATATCCCTTTACTAAATAAGATTAATCCTGCAAGTATGATAACCGATGGTTTTTATTCTTTATATTATTATGATACAATGAACAGATTTTATTTTAATGTGATAAGTTTAGTCATTTTTTCTGGGGTTATGATTGCACTTTCCATGTATAGTTTAAGGAGGCAAAAATATGACAGTATTTAAAACGTTTTTAAAAGTTCTAAATAAAAATAAGTTTATAGTCATTCTTTATACGGTTATACTTATTACTTTTGGTGGTTTTAATCTAGAAACCAACGAAAATAGTATGGGATTTGTGTCAAGTAAACCAGATATTTACATTGTAAATGAAGATGAAAATGAGGGGATTACCCAAAACTTAATTGCTTATTTAACAGAGAATAGTAATGTAGTAGAAATAGAAAATAAAGAAGATAAGATCAATGATGCTTTATTTTATCGAGATGTAAATTATATTGTTTACATTCCTAAAAATTTTAGAAATGATTTTCTTTCAAAAAAGAATCCAACCATTGAGATTAAAAGTACAGGAGATTACCAAGCGTCCCTTGCGGAAATGTTGTTAAGCCGCTACTTAAATGTTGCAAAAACTTATATAGAATTTATGAATGATGAAGAAAAAATCATAGAGAATATCAACAAAACTTTAGGAAACAAAATAGATATAGAAGTGAGTTCAAGTCTAGATGTCGATAGTTTAACAAAAGCAACAACTTATTTTAATTTTGCAAGTTATAGTTTACTTGCTGGATGTGTTTATGTCATTTGTTTAATTCTATCAAGTTTTAAAGAAGAAAAGATTGCCAAAAGAACAATTATTAGTAGTATAAATTATAGAAAGTTTAACCGTGAATTGTTATTGTCAAATGGTTTATTTGCTATTCTATTGTGGATATTTTACATCTTATTAAGTATCCTTTTGCTTGGTAAAATAATGTTTACAACACAAGGCTTTATTTATATGGGAAATGCTTTATTATTTACTCTTTGTGCCTTAACTTTTGCCTTTTTCCTTGGTAATTTAATTCATAATAAAAATGCTATTAATGGGATTGTAAATGTAGTAGCTTTAGGATCTAGTTTCTTGTGTGGTGCATTTGTGCCAATGGAGTGGCTACCATCATTTGTTTTAAAAATTGCCCATCTTTTACCATCTTATTATTACATAAGTTCTAATGAATTACTTACAAGTATCGAAGTATTTGATTATAAAAATGTAGTACCGATACTTGTAAATATGGGGATGCTAGTTTTATTTATATTGCTTTTTATCGTTTTAACAAATGTGGTTAGTAAGAAAAAAAGAAGAATTGCTTAAAAGGAATAAGTAGAGTAAGAAATTTAAAAATAATTCAATATAAAAAGATATCTAAGCTTATTAGATATCTTTTTGTAAGAGTTAATTGTGATTGTAGAAACCTTTTATTGATTCTAATACACGTTCAATATTCTTTTCATTAAATGGTTTATTTAATACATCAAGTATTGGATAATCAAATGCTTTTTTGATTGTTTCTTCGGTATCGTCTCCAGTAATAATTACTACTGGAATTTTTTCAATTAATTGATTTTCTTTTAAATACTTTAATACTTCAAAACCATTCATTCCTGGCATATTTAAATCGAGTAGAGCAGCATAGATAAAATTTCCTCTTAAAACTGTTAATGCTTCTTCACCGTTATTGGCTTTCAAAATTTGATATTCTTCATTTAAATACTTATCTAGAAAGTTAAGGATAATATTTGAATCATCTGCAATAAGAATATTTTTCTTATCTGTTCCTTCATTAAAGTATTTTTTTAATAAATCTTCTATTTGAAATACAGTTTCTCTTAAACTGGCAAAGTTGTTTATAATGAATTCTTTATTATTTGCTTTACTTTCTAGTTCGTGACTTAAAAATACTTCGGCATCTTTCATAAATCCTAAATACTTTGCTTCACTTTTCATACTATGAACAAGAACAGAGTAGTTGTACCAATCTTCTGCATTTTTGTATTCTTCCAAACTAGCTAGTTTGGAGTTCAAAGTGTCTTTGAACTCTTTTAAACTTTCATTGTAGGAATCCATATCTCCCCATAGCTTAAGAGCTTCTTCTACATCAACATTATTTGTTTTTAATAAATCTAAATTATTCATTTTCCTTACCTCCTAAATATTTATTTAAAACTCTATCTAATTGATATCGATCGATTGGTTTTGATAAATAATCATCAAATCCGGCATTTAAATATTTTTCATCAGTACCTTCGATGGCATCAGCAGTTAAAGCAACTACTGGAATATCAAAGCCATCCATTTTTTGTAAACGTCTAAGTGTTTCAACGCCATTCATTTTTGGCATCATGATATCCATTAAAATTAAATCAAAAGTTCCTGTTTCTACAAGTTCTAAAGCTTCATATCCACTTTCAACCATTTTAACGTTAAAGTTATAAGGTTTTAATATTTGATTAGCAACTTTCAAATTGATTTTAGAATCGTCTACAATTAAAATTCGTTTTCCATTATGGGCACTATAATCAATTTCAATTTCTTCTGAACTATTTTCAGGGACCTCCATACTAATAATTTCTTGTTCTAAATAAATTCGAAATGTAGAACCTTCCTCATATTTACTATTAACTGTTATTTTTCCGCCCATCATTTCTGTTAAACTTTTTGTAATCGCAAGTCCCAAACCTGTACCTTCAATCGTCGTATTTTTATCTTCATCGATTCTTTCAAATTTAGTAAATAATTTATCAATATCTTCTTTTTTAATTCCTCGACCAGTATCTTTCACCGCAACATACAATAAACATTTATTAATGTCTTGACGATTTACGCAAGTCACATTAAATTCAATTTCTCCTTTATCTGTATATTTAGCAGCATTTGTTAGTAGATTTAAAATAACTTGTTTGACCTTTCCCATATCCCCTTTAAGAACACCAGGTAGGTCAGGGGAGATGTTTACTTTAAATTCAATAGGCTTTTCTCCAATTCTAGGAGTAATTAATTTACACAATGAATTGAATACTTCTCTAGGATTATATTCTTTTGGAATGATTTCCATTTTATTGGCTTCAATTTTAGAAATATCTAATATTCCGTTTACAATTTCAAGTAAATTTTGTGAAGCATCGACAACATCCTTAGCAAATTCTTTTGTTTCCTTTAAATCTTTAGAAGAAAGCATACATTCACTAAATCCAACGATAGCATTTAATGGTGTTCTAATTTCATGAGACATATTTGATAAAAATTCTGTTTTCGCTAGATTTGCTTTT
>CAYSFO010000030.1:0-17019 GCA_964430695.1 uncultured Muribaculaceae bacterium
CTGCCCCGGGAATACACATGGCCAGCGACCCGAGAAGAATCACTGAGATATTCATTCATTAATACTGTTTTATCTGTTGACCAAGATAATTCACCAATTATGAGTGCTTTATTTGGTTCAAGTTTATGTTTAGGAATTAGTGATATTCCTTTTGATGGACCAGTTTCTGGTGTTGTAGTAGGTAAAATTGGAAAAGCATTTATCATTAACCCAACAACAGAACAAATGGAAGAAAGTACGCTTAATTTAACGGTTGCTGGAACCAAAGATGCCATTTGTATGGTAGAAGCCGGGGCTCAAGAATTAAGCGAAAAAGATATGTTAGAAGCTTTAATGTTTGGACATGAACATATTAAAAAATTATGTGAATTCCAACAAAAGATTATTGATGAGATTGGCATAGAGAAAAAAGACCTTGCTATTGCAAAAATTGATGAAGACTTAGAAGCCGCTGTTCGTGATTATGCAACAAAAGATATGTTAGAAGCCATTCAAATTAAAGATAAACTTGAAAGTTATGAACGTATAGAAGAAGTAAAAATGGCTGCTTTAGAAAACTTTGCTGAAGTTTATGCCGAAGATGAAAACATTGAACAAATTTTAAAGGATGTAAAAAAAGTAGTAGATACCATAGAAGGAGACGAAGTACGAAGATTAATTACGGAGAAAAAAATTAGACCAGATGGACGTAAAATGGATGAAATAAGACACTTAGATGCTCAAATTGATTTACTTCCAAGACCACATGGTAGTGCTTTATTTACACGTGGTGAGACCCAAGCAATGGCGATTACTACTTTAGGAGCCATTGGCGAACATCAAATTTTAGATGGCTTAGGCATTGAAGATACCAAACGTTTCATGCTTCATTATAATTTCCCACAATTCTCCGTAGGAGAAACAGGAAGATATGGTTCTCCTGGAAGACGTGAAATTGGACATGGCGCTTTAGGAGAAAGAGCACTTGCACAAGTAATTCCAAGTGAAGAAGAATTCCCTTATACCATTCGTGTGGTAAGTGAAATCTTAGAAAGTAATGGATCAAGCTCACAAGCAACCATTTGTGCAGGATGTTTATCCCTAATGGCAGCAGGTGTTCCAATTAAAAAACCAGTAGCAGGAATTGCGATGGGATTAATTACTAATGGTAAAAAATATACCATTTTAACAGATATTGCAGGACTAGAAGACCATATGGGAGATATGGACTTTAAAGTAGCAGGTACAAAAGACGGAATTTGTGCTTTACAAATGGATATTAAAATCAAAGGTGTTACAAAAGATATCTTAAAAGAAGCTTTAGCACAAGCAAAAAAAGCAAGATTAGAAATCTTAGATGTTATGACAGATTGTATTAAAGAACCAAGAAAAGAATTATCTCCATATGCACCTAAAATAGAAACATTTAATATTGATCCTGAAAAAATTAAAGATGTTATCGGACGTGGTGGTGAAATGATTACTAAAATTATTTTAGAATCGAGTCATGTTGCTACAGTAAATGATAAAGATGCCGTAAAAGTGGATTTAGAAGATGATGGACGTGTCATTATTTATCATACAAATCCAGAAATCATTGCCAAAACGAAAGAAATGATTTTAGATGTTGTACGTGTGGTAGAATATGGCGAAATCTATACTGGAATCGTTACAAAAGTAGAAGACTTTGGTTGTTTTGTAGAATTATGGCCTGGATGTGAAGGATTAGTACATGTATCACACTTAGCATACGAAAGAGTGGAAAAAGCAAGTGATATGTTCCAAGTAGGAGACCAAATCGTTGTTAAATCTTTAGGCTATGATAATCGAGGACGTCTAAATCTATCAAGAAAAGAAGCTTTACCAAAACCTAAAAAAGAAGATAAAAAAGAAAAAAAGAAGGATGAAAAAAAACATAGTAAATCTATAATAAAAGATAAGTAATAAGGAAAGAGGATTAAAACCTCTTTTTATATTTTGAATTCCAAATTATAATTTTATATTAATTCAATTGGCAATAAATTAGCATAGCAGGTAATTATCTTTATCTTGCGTTTTTTGACGACTAAAGTTATAATTATAAGTGATAATAAAGGGGATTGATATCATGGATAATCAAAACACAAATCAATTAGAAGGAATGAGTAATAATGTAGGGCAAACGATTAATCCTACAACTATTAATCCTAATCCACAAAATTTAGATAATAATGTTGGGGCAGCGTCATTGGAGATACCTCCAATATCAGATAGCAATAGTACGTTGGATACAACTCCAAAACCTACTATGGATTCTATATTAAATGGGGAACCGAATACAATGGGGAATCCACAAGTAAATAGTACTGTAGATGGAGCGATGAATACAGAACCAGTTGGTCAAACAGCACCTAGCAATATTTCGACAACACAAAATATAAATAACATGGCGCAAACTCCTGTAAATAATACAGTAGGAATGGAAAACATCCAAGCTTCTGCAACACCAATAAATACAACTGTTGCACCAACTATGACTAGTGAACCTACCATAGAAACAATACCAACTGATATTCCTGTTGTAAATAATCCAGCTTCAACTCCAAGTCCAGCTGAAAATAATATGATAGATACAACTATAAATGTAACTACACCATCAGAAAATGTAACGTCAACACCTTCACAACCTCAACCGCAACCAGAGAATACAAATTTGGGAACAGTAGATATGAATCAATCGCAAATGAATACAAATCAAACAAATGATATGGGAACGAATCCAATAATGCCACAAGATGACTTTAACGCTGTTCCAACACCACCTGCACCAAATAATGAAAATGTCAAAAAGAGAAAAGAAAACAGCAAAAAAACATTAGTCGTTGTTTTACTTATTGTTTTAATTGCTGCCATTGGATTTGGAATTTATTATTTTCTTATTATGGCTAAGAATAGTTCTATTGGTGTTTCTGTATCTACAAAAGATTTAAGATTAGAGCTTGGTGACGAATTGTCAAAAAACATGGAAGATTATGCAAAAATTTCAGGATATAATAAAGATAATTGTACATTAGACATTTCTAATATAAATATGAATCAAGTGAGTACATATAAATTTTATGTTACTTGTGGCACGATAAAATCAGAAGGAACGGCAATAGTGGATGATACAACAGAACCAGAAGTTATTACAACAGATGTTACTATTTTACCTAATGCTCCAGTAAAAGCAGAAGATTTTATTGAAAAATGCAATGATGCTTCTTCTTGTACTTATGAATTTGAAACAGATATTCAAAATTTAACTGCATCTGTTGGTGAATATGATGTAAAAATTGTAGCTAGTGATGATTTCAATAATAAAACAACAGCAATTGCTAAATTAATTGTATCGGCAAATGCACCTGTAAGATATATGACCTGTACAGCACCAGAACAAGATGTTGATTCCATTTATGCAACGTTAGTTGATTCTTATAAAATAGGTATAGATTCTTATAATAAATTTTATAATGCGGTAAGAACATCCGTATTTAGCTTTGCTGATGCAGAAGATTATCAAAAAGCAGTTTCTTCTTACGATAAGGCAGTAGGTCTTCATAATATTATCGGAGATGAAATATTTAGTGCAAGTGATAAGAGCATTACACTAAAATCTTCAAAAACACTTGCGGATATGAGTAAAGATTTAAATGCTAATTTCCCAGATGATGCTACCATGCTTAGTAACTGGCTTTGGGGAGTTGCAGGTTATACTTGTAAATAAGGATAGAGAAATCTATCTTTTTTCTTGCCACATTGTTCTAATTTCTTACTTCTTATAAAATAAAAAACATATATTATTATAAGGAGGCAATATGAAAAAACTGAAAGTATACGTTTATGCTATTTGTAAAAACGAAAGTAAATATGTGGAAGATTATGTTAAAAGTATGAGTGAAGCAGATGGAATTTATGTTTTAGATACAGGTTCCACTGATGATACAGTAGAAAAATTAAAAAAGTTAAATGTAACTGTTAAACAAGAAATCATAGACCCTTTTCGTTTTGATATAGCAAGAAATAAATCTTTAGCTATGGTACCAAGTGATGCCGATATTTGTGTTTGTACTGACTTTGATGAAGTGTTTGAATCTGGCTGGCGTGAGAAATTAGAAAGTGCCTGGTTAAAAGAAAATCCAACAAGAGTAGAATATCTTTATAACTGGAGTTTTGATGAATATGGGAATCCCGCAACAACTTTTTATATGTCCAAAATTCATAAAAGAAATGCTTATACATGGTATCATCCTGTACATGAAATATTAAAATGTTTATTAAATGAAGAAAAAAGTATAGTTGTAGAAGGAATAGTATTAAATCATCATCAAGATATAACAAAGAAAAGAAGTTCTTATCTACCCCTCTTAGAACTCTCTGTTAAAGAAGACCCAACCGATGACCGAAATATGCATTATTTAGGAAGAGAGTATATGTATTATGGAAAATGGAATGAAGCAATTGATACATTAATTCGCCACTTAAAATTAGAAAAAAGCACATGGAAAGATGAGCGTGCAGCTTCGATGCGTTTTATTTCTCGTTCTTATTTAGGGTTAAAACGTAGTGAAGAAGCAAAAATGTGGTTAGAAAAAGCAATACAGGAAGCACCCTACTTGCGAGAAGGATATGTAGAATTAGCAGGAATTTATTATTATGAACAAAATTATGAAAAAGCTTATGATTATTTAAAACAAGCAAGTCTTATTAAAGAAAAGCCAAAAACATATATCAATGAAGACTTTTGTTGGAATTATTATTTTTATGATATGTTAAGCGTTGTAGCTTATTATACGAATCATAAAGAAGAAGCCCTTGAAAATGCTTTAATTGCTGCAAAATTAAACCCAGAAGACAAACGTATTCAAAAAAATGTTAGAATGATGAAAGAAGAATTAAATAAACCTGAAAGTATTTAGCTTTCAGGTTATTAATTTAGCATGTACTACTAAACGGTCGTTATTATTAGAGCAAGTAGAAAGGGTTAAAATTTTATCTCCTGGTTTAACTTCTACTTCAAAATCATGAACACTACGATCTTTAATTAAGCTTATAAATTTATTAAAGGCATCGTCATCTTTAAAATACGTTCTTAAATAATCACTTGTTTTAGGAACTTTATAAATAGAGAAAATTTGATATTTATTACTTTCATAAATCGTATCAAAAGAAATAATTAAATTTTCCGGATTGGTATACCAAGACTTTTTATAAGCATTGGCAAGGGTTCCAAACATAACTCCACTATAATACATATTGTGACCAAAAATGATTGTATTCGAATCTAAATTATAATTAGAATTACGATAGTCCATAAAAATCCAACCATTTTTATCGGTTTCGTTATAAAGATTATGTTTCAAATAATAGTCATTATCTTCTGCTTGAACAACAGGATAATCGATTTGTGTATCATTTACTTTTAGCCATCCTACAACATCTGAATTCATAGATAATAAAGAAACAATATAATTATTTTTTATGGCTCGACCTGTATTTGAAGGAAGTAAATTTTCTTCTGATTCAATATTATTTTCTTTTTCTGCAATTGTTTCCTTAATATTCTCTTGAATTTGGGTTACTTGTTGCAAAGCTACATAATTGCTAACTCCCACATAACTAATCACACTTACAACTAATATTGTTGTAATTAATCCACATATTTTTAAAGTGTTTAAAATGATTTGGGTAAATAAATTATTTTTTAAATAATCTTTAGAGTAGACAAGTTCAATTTTAAACTTTCTTTTTTTAATTTTTTTATTTAATTTTTTCAAATATTCAATTGTTTTATAGTCTCTAATATTATCATAAATAAGGATATGAATATTCTTCATTCGATTTTCACTAAGTATATCAATAATGTTTTCTAAATCACTTTTATTATATATATCAATATGAATGGTTTTTAAATATTTATTAATATTACAAAAAGCTAAAAAATCGTCTTTATCTTCTTCTCCAAGGGTTTGATCTAACCGAATATTCATTTTATAAAATATTTTAGAAAAACTGGTTAAATTATTACTTTGCATAAAATGACTGGGGTAGAATATTTCTGTTCTAGATTCAGAACGGATTCCTTTTTTATCTAATAGTTCAATCATAAATTGTTGAATACTATTTGCTTCAATATAATTAATATTTTTATTTTCAATCATTTTTTCATACAAAGCAAAAGACAGTGTTGCATTTTCTCGAATACAAATAGCAGTGATAAAAGGATTCTTTTTGAATAGATCACTTAAAAAGAAAGCAAGTTCATTGGATTCAATGGTGGCACGATATAAATTTTTTTCTTGGCAAATTTCTTTAATAAAAAGAGCAACTAACTTTTGATTTTCTTCTATATATTTTTTACTAAATGTTAGTTCACTATCATTGATAACATTTGTATTTGATAAATTTGTTTCTACATTGGCTTGATTCTTATAAGAAAAACTTATTGTATCATTTGTAACACGAATAAGTATTTTTTGCATAACTATCATCACCACCAATGTATTCTTACACTATATTAATAATAACACATATTTACAAAATTTTATAAAAAAAAGGTTATTTTATGGCAAAATAAAAGAAATATATAACGATGAAACGAATTTGTTTGACAAAGGAGATTTTTCATTATATCATTTTATTAGCATGATAGATATCATGCTAACCTTTCGAAACACTCTTACGATTTATGTGAGAGTGAATCAACCAAAACCCCCTGAAGGAGCCCCCAAGGCTCCATTTTTGTTTGTGCTAAGGTTTTATAATAGTTTGCGAGCATTTTAAGAAAGTTAGATAAAAAGTTTTAAGTACTGTTTAAATACCATTTGCATATTTTTGATAATAGAATATTCCACAAATAGCACAATACATTGACATATTATTCCAAAAACGGTATAGTATATATAAAGGTGATAAGTATGCAAATTAGAGAAGCTAGTGAAAAATGGAATATTAGTGAAAGAAGAATAAGGCAACTTATTCAAGATGGAAGAATTGAAGGAGCAGAAAAAATAGGTACAACTTGGAATATTCCTAATGATACCAATAAACCTGTTGATAAAAGATATAAAAATGATGCTGAATATAGTATTAATTTGCCAGAAAACTATTTTAAAGAGGTTGATGAAAAATTAGCTAGATTAAATAGTAAAAGACCATTATCAAAAGAGGCTAGTAAATTATTACAAGATGCAATAAATTTAGAGTGGACATATAATAGCAATGGTATAGAGGGTAATACTTTAACTCTAAAAGAAACAAAGGTAGTATTAGAAGGTATTACTATTGGTGGTAAATCTGTAAAAGAACACTTAGAAGTTATTAATCATGAAAATGCTATTGAATATTTAGAAAGTTTATTAAAAGATAAGAATGAAATATCAGAATGGAATATTAAAGGATTACATCAATTGATTTTAAAAGGCATTGATGATATTAATGCTGGAAAGTACAGAAATGATAATGTAATTATAAGTGGTGCCAATCATAAACCACCAGAATATATTAAAGTTCCAGAATTAATGGAAAAACTAATTTTGAATTATGAGGAGTGGAATGAATATCATCCAATAATTAGAGCTTCATTATTACATGGTGAGCTTGTTAAAATTCATCCATTTATAGATGGAAATGGAAGAACATCTAGATTAATAATGAATATGGATTTAATGAGAAGTGGATATGTACCAGTAATTATAAAGAAGGAAAACAGATTAAAATATTATGAAGCGCTTGATAAAGCACATGTAACAGGCGATTATACAGATTTTATTAAATTAGTAACAAAAGCAGAAAATGAAATGCTTGATAGATATTTAGAAGTTGTTGATTAAAGAAACGAGAAAAGTGATATAACTAAATAAGAAGAAACAACAGAGTCGAGGCAGTACTAAATATATGCAAATAAGTATTTTTAAATTTTTAGGTGTAACTTAGGCGATAAAATTCAAATATGTTATAATGATACTTATAAAGATGGCATTCTATTTTTGAAAAATTAAAATAAGCCAAAAAGAGAGGATTGAAAATTATGAAGACAATTAAGACTATTGATTTATGGACTGAGCAACATGAAAATCATTATGAATGCTTTAATGGTGCTTTTGTAGATGGATTTGAACATAATAATATAGCATTCGATGAATATAAAATAGTTAAAAATTGTAATTGTATAATAACAGTTAATTCAAAAGACATAAATATAAATAATAAACATAATGCCATTGTATTTTATAAAGATAATGTTCCCGTTAGACTAATGGTAATAAATCAAAATACAGATATCGATAAATGCATTAATATAGCATTAAAACAGTATTTTGAAGATACTATATTGCAAGAATTGTATACAAAATTAAATATAAAATCATCAATCCTAGATATGAAAGAAAGTCCAATTTATAAAGAAAATTTATTTGAACAAGAAATAGATGTAGGGTCTTGTGATAGATGGAGTCTTTTATATAATATGTTGCAGGGAATTTATACAGAAACCAATAATGCTTATGGTAATTTTTCAAGTGATAAATACTTTTTTCTTCCAAAATTATTTATAAAATATGATTTAACTACCAATAATGAAAAATTTGAGATTGTTCATAAGTGCGCTTTTATAAACGATATAAAAACAAGAATAGTGCCTATTCAAGAAAATTCATTATTAACAGGAGAACCAAATGGAAGATGAAATTTTAAAAAAATTAATTGAAAATTATAAATTATCTGAAAAAGAACATAAAATAGTTTTAGAGCAGTTAAAAAAAGATTTGTTTGCAAATGAAGGAACTAAAAAAAGTCCTTCTATTCTATTTGTTGTTGGTCAACCTGGCTGTGGGAAAACAACATTTATAAAAAATGGAGAATTATCCGAGTATATAATTATAAATTCGGATGATTATCGTTCACTTAGTAAATATTCTAAAGAAATATTAGAGAAATATCCTACTCAATATGCCAAACTTACAAATTTTGATGCCCATCTATGGGGTGATGAATTATTTTCTTTTGCTATTCAGAATGGGTATTCCGTTTTAAGAGAAAAAGCTCCAACTGATTATCGTTTGCTAGATTTAATAAAAACGATACCTCAAGATTATGATATTGTTATATATGTTGTTGTTGCAGGAAGTTTATCTAGCTTACTTGCAACGAGAGAAAGATATGAAAAAGAAATCTTAGAAAGAAACGATGCTAAATTGTCAAATATTGAGTCCCATAATAAGTGTTATGGTTTATTACCAGATTTCATCTCAAGATGTCTCTCTCTTAAAGTAAAAGTAAATTATATTGTACCAACTGGTAATCAATTTAAAATCATCCCTGTTAGAGACGATTATTTGGATTTATTACAAAAGTTTAGGAAAGAAAGTAACAAGCGAGCTTGTGTTGATTATAATAATAGAATGAATCATATAAAAAGAAATATGATAAATAGAAATGCATCTCAAGATCAGTTTGATGAGCTTAAGAAAATAGAGGGTGTTTATTTTGAAATAATTAATGGCAATGAAGATGAAGAAATTACGTAAATTTTCTATTATATATTTTCTGGAATTAATTTATCTAAATATAAAACGATTTCTTCTTTTGTATATTGTTTATTATCACTAAGCCAATCTAATCCTATACTTAAGATGGCACCTAAATAAAATTTAGAAATGAATTTGCCTGGAACAATTGTACCTGCAATTTTAGGATTTTTATCGATTCGATCAGAAATATCTTTTTCTGAAACATCAATTAAGATATCAATTAATATACCATTTCTATTTTTTAATAAAATGGAAGAATAAACATTTCTATTTTCATCCACATGTTCGATAATAATCCTTAGCATCTCCATAAAATACTCTTTTGTATTTACGTCTTGTTCATTTTTTTTTAGTTCGTTTAGTAAAATTTGTTTTTGATTATCTAATAAAGCGACTAATAATTCATATTTGTCTTCATAATGTGCATAAAAAGTGGAACGATTAATTAAGGCATTTTGACAGATATCAGAGATTTTAATTTCCTCAAATGATTTCACTTTCATCAGCTCTAATAAGGAATGAAATAGAGCTTTTTTTGTTTTAGTAATTCTTAGATCTTCATTTTTCAATTTTCCCACCTCGCTTAAATTATAGGTTTTTATCATACAAAAGTAAAGATATTCTACAAACTGTTGTATAAAAAGCAACAAATAATCATCAAAATGTTGGATAACATACATAAACAGCTTTTTGTGTGTTGTCTTTCTGTTATAAAAAACATACACTATTATGTCGGAGGATAAAAAAAATGAAAAAAGTTACTGATTTTATTGTAGAGAAAAGAAATGTTTTTTTATGCTTATTTATTATACTAGCAGGAATAAGTTTATACTTATCTACTAAGGTGAATATCAATGAAGATATTATGAAATATTTACCTGAGTCTTCTGAGACTAAAATAGGAAATGACATTATGAATGAAGAATTTAATAAACAAGATACATCGATTCTTAATGTTATGTTTAAAAACTTATCAGAAGAGGAAAAAGAAGAAACATTAAATAAATTAAAAAATATAGAAGGAGTTAGCAGTGTAGATTATCAAAAAACGGAAGAATATAATATTGACGAGTATTCCTTATTTGTAATAAATGTTGATGATTATGCTGACTCTACTACAGCAGAAAATGTTTATAAAATAGTCGAAAATGATTTTGATTCTGCTGGTATGAGTGGTTCCATTTATGACGCTAATAAACCTATATTACATACATCGATAGTCGTTATTGCTATTTGCTGTGCTATGGTTATTTTAATCATTCTAAGTGAATCCTATGTTGAGCCTTTTCTTTATTTAATGACTATAGGAATAGCCGTTTTCATTAATAAAGGTACCAATATTATGTTTGAAAGTGTATCATCAATCACGGATTCAATTACAGCTATTTTACAATTAGCACTTTCTATGGATTATTCAATTATGTTATCGAATCGTTTTAAACAAGAAAAAGAAAATACATCGGATAAAATAAAAGCGATGAAAAATGCACTTTACCAATCTTTTAAATCGATATCTAGTAGTTCTGTAACCACAATTGTAGGGTTGCTTGCTCTTGTATTTATGAGCTTTACGATAGGTCGAGATTTAGGTTTTGTATTATCGAAAGGAGTATTATTAAGCTTAATTTGTATTTTTGTATGTCTGCCTGCTTTATTACTTCTTTTTGATAATTTAATTCAGAAAACGCATAAAAAAAGTCCAAACTTTAATTTGACAAAATTAGGTAGGTTCAGTTACAAAACAAGATGGTTACAAACAGTTGCTATTATTGTTTTATTTGTTGTGGCTTATTTTTTACAAGGAAATACTTCTATTCTTTATACAGGTGCAGAACAAGATCAAGTAGGGCAAATATTTCCTGCTACGAATCAAATTGCCATTGTATATGAAAATAAGTATGAGGAGTTAATCTCTTCCTATTGTAATCAATTAGAAAGTGATCAAAAGATTGATCAAGTCTTGTGTTATTCCAATACGATTAATGAGAAACTATCCTATGATGCATTAAATCAAAAATTAGAAAGCTTAGGGCAAGAGACCAATATAGAGGAATACTTGGTAAAACTTATCTATTACTATTATCATCAAAAAGAATCGGATGGTATGACAATGAACGAATTCATTACATTCATTCAATCAGATATTTCTTCTAATGAAAAATTTAGTGATTCGATTACAGCGGAAATAAAAGCAAGTCTAAATTTATTATCTAAATTTTCTAATCCATCAGAAATGAATAAAGCAAGAAGTATGAATGAAATTGCATTTATCTTAGGAATGAATAAAAGTGATGCCGAAAATATATTAATTTATTATAATAGCAAAAATGTAAATACGAAAATGACTTTAAAACAATTTGTTAATTTTATGCTTACCGATGTTGTAAAGAATCCAAAATATTCTTCTAATCTAGATAAAAATACTATTGCTTCACTTAAACAATTACAAAATTTTACAGATACATCTTTAATGAATCGAAAAATGAATGCGAAAGAATTATCTACTATTTTCGGAATAGATGAAAATGTAGTAGAACAATTATTCTTATTTTATCGAATGAATATAGATAGTGATAGTAAAATGACGTTAAATACTTTTGCCACGTTTGCTTTAGGAATGGCAAAAAATGATAACTATAAGTCTATGTTTAATCAGGATACGATTCATTCCCTTACTTTATTAAAAACACTATCGAATGAAAGTTTTATTTCTAATAAACTTGATCAAAATAAAATGAGTCATACATTATCTAATTTAGGGTTATCTCTAGAAGAAGACACATTAAATCTATTATATATTTTATATGATGGAAACCATACAAATACGAAAATGACGTTGAATGCTTTTGCAAGTCAAGCTTTAGAAATATCTAAGCTAAGTAACTTAGAATCTTATTTTACTGACGATGTAATTGCCTCTTTAGAAACGATTCTATCTTTAAATCCATATAAAGATGTCTCTATGAATAATCAAACTCTATATCAATTATTTGGAATTACGGATAGTGCCAAAATTACACAGTTAAATTATATTTTAAGTCCCTATGATGGAAGTTTAACTCCATACACATTTGTCCAAACTTTGCTCGGTAATGAACAAATTAAAAATGCTCTACAAAAAGAGGAAATTGCTAATTTAACACAAGCTTTATATATTATGGAAAATACAAACACCGAGTATTCTATGAATGAACTTGCAAAAACTTTAAATCAAAATACTATGATGGTGAGCGTTATCTATGGTATGCAGGATGAAAAAGCAAATCAAATTCCTGCTATCTCTGTAAAGGATTTAATTCACTTCCTGTATGCAAATCAAAAGAATCCTCTATTTGTACCTTATATAAAATCGAACTTAGAGTTATTAAAAATGGCCAATTTGATTATGAATCATACGAAAACGCAATATAGTTATGTAGAAATTAGTGCTATTACCTCTACAAGTTCTAATAAAGTGAAACAAATTTTTAGCGTATATGATTATTTAAATAAAGAAACGGTATTAACACCACTAGAATTTACCAATTTAATATTAAATAATGTAGATCATGAACTATTAAGTGGCAAATTAGATAAATCTTCCTTAAGCAAATTAACTTTAGTAAATCAAGTTATGATGAGAACATTAAATAATACTTCTGTTACTTCATCTCAAGTAAGTAATTTACTAGGAATCGATAAAGATACAGTCAGTTTATTATTTAGTTTATATAATTCTATTTATATAAAAGCCAATCAAAAGGTTTCTTTAAATAATTATGTGCATTTTATTGTAGAAGAAGTTATGAATAATGAAAATTATGCTAGTCAATTTGATGAAGATGCAAAGGAAAAATTAACAACGATTTCTTCTATTATGCAAAAAGCATTAAATAAAGAAAAATATAGTCCAACAAGTTTATATAGTACATTAAAATACTTAAATGATAATCTGGAGCAATCCTTAATTGAATTAGTATACATCTACCAAGGTAGTATTAATGATTATGATTCTTCTTGGACAATGACGGTAGAAGAATTTGTAAATTATTTAAATTCTACTATTTTAACAGATGAAAAATTTGATGATTTTATTGATAAAGATATGAAAAGCACCATAACGGACGCTAAATCTTCCATTGATAAAGCAAAACAATTAATTGTATCTGACCATTATTCTAGAGTTGTATTAAATACAAAATATCCTTTGGAAGGAGAAGAAACGTCCCATTTTATCAAGTCATTAGAGGAGGATGTTGGTACGAACGATGGTGTTTATATTGTTGGCAATTCTTCTATAGCCGTAGAAATGAGTCGAACATTTAATGATGAACTTAATAAAATTACGCTATTAACCATGATTTTTATTTTCATAGTTGTTGCAATAACGTTCAAAAGTCTATTAATTCCATTCATCTTAGTGTTAGTGATTCAATGTGCCGTGTATATAACAATGAGCTTCATTTCGTTAACAGGTGGTTCTGTATACTTCATCTCTTTATTAATTGTTCAGGCTATTTTAATGGGAGCAACTATCGATTATGCCATTGTTTATACTTCTTATTATAAAGAATCTCGACTTACAATGAACGTAAAAGATTCAATAATAAATGCTTATAATAAATCAATTCATACAATTATTAGTTCTTCTTCCATATTAATTATTGTTACTTTAATTGTTGCAAACTTTGCCTCTGCAATTGCCGCTAAAATATGTGAAACTATCTCACAAGGAGCATTTGCATCTGTTATCTTAATTTTACTAATATTACCAGGTGTTTTAGCATCTTGTGATAAGTTCATTTGTAAAAATAAATAACATGGTGAGTACCCGACTTTAATCCATACTCTTTTTTTGCAAAACTTATGATAAAATGTGGTAAAGGATTGATCAAAGTGTCTAAAGTAAGTAATGTATTAACAATGCTAGAATATTTAAGCTCTGGTAAAAAATATTCTATTCAGGAACTATCTGATTTGTTAGAAGTAACTCCTCGTATGATTCGTGTGTATAAAGAAGAACTTGAAAAAGCTGGTATCTACGTTGATTCTATAAAAGGTCCTTATGGTGGATATGTTTTACATCAAAATATAAAGGTACCAGAGCGATTTATTACGCCTAAGGAAGTTGAAATTGTAAATAAAGAACTATTTAATGTATTAAGCCGTTGTCAGAAAGAAAAAAGGAAATGTTACATTGAATATTTATCACGAAGACACTCCGGGGTTATTTCAAAACGTATCATTCACCCATATGAAATGCTATTATTTGGCAACGAATGGGGAGTTGCGGCTTATTGTGAGAGTAAAGGAGATATTAGACATTTTTATTTGAATCGAATACAATTTATTAAAATTTTAGATGAATTTTTTTAATGTGACATATATATTACCTCTTCTTTTGGTATGCTTTCTTTAAAGGAAGGATAATAAAAATGAAAGAAATGGAAGTTTTAGTTACATTTGATAATACAAAAGAAGAAATAATAAACATATTATCTCAATTTAGCTATATAGGAGAAAAGGAATTATTTGACACGTATTATGTTGATCCCTTAAGGGACAATTTAAAGCCAGAGAAAGATTTGCGCTTAAAAGAAACTTTTCGAGTTCGAAGAAATAAAGATGCTTGTTTTGTCACTTATAAGAAGCAACATTTTAAAGGAAAATTATGGATTTATTCTGATGAATATGAAACAGAAGTAAAGGATTATAAAATTATGGAGCAGATAATTTCAATGTTAGGTTTAAAGCCACTAATTACTGTTCATAATAAAAGAACAATTTTTCATTATAAAGAGTATGAAATCGTGTTTGAAGAGGTAGAAAATTTAGGATACTTTTTAGAAGTGGAAAAATTAGCAACGGATGAAAAAGAGGCGATGAAAGTGAAAGAAGAAATTCGTAATTTTATTCGTAGTTTAAAATTAAAAAATGTTAAAGAGTTAAATATTGGAAAGAATCAATATTTATTAAGTAAAGAAATTGGTTGTAGTCTTACTATTTTTAATGATACAGTTTATGAATAGATGGCTAACTACGAAGTAAATAAAAAAGAAATTTATTCCTTTTGAATTGTGTTCAAATTGATTTCCAGATGCAGAAATATTGTAATGTTTTATTAAAAAAATACCTTAAAAAGAACGAGGTATTTTTTATTGTAATCATAGATAGTCAAAAAAATTTGAGTTTTCGAATAATCCGTTTTAAAAGAACTATTATAGAATAGTAGATTATTTCTTATTAAAAGAAATAAATGTATCATATTACGCGAAAGGAGGAAAAAATGAAAGAGAAAATTGAAAGAATATATTTTAGGAAAGATGGAAGATTTGAAATTAGGTATCATTATGGTTATAAGGATGATGGAAACTCAAATTATAAATCAGTTTATGGAAATAGTGAAAAAGAAGTTATTGATAATTATCATCAATTGATGAAGGACTTAATAGTTAAAAACGACTTACTTATATATGATAAAACTTATATTGGATACGATATAAATTCTTGGCTAAATAATGCAAAAATAAAAAACAAGAAATCTACATATTCTAATTATCAATATACTATTAAATCTAGGATTATTCCAAATTTTGCTAAAATTAAGAAAAAAGCGA
Source organism: uncultured Muribaculaceae bacterium (assembly GCA_964430695.1). GTDB lineage: Bacteria > Bacillota_I > Bacilli_A > RF39 > UBA660 > MGBC108787. The sequence goes on from CAYSFO010000030.1 coordinate 16,124, forward strand.
TATCTGTAGAGATGATTAATAAATTTACATCTGATTTATTAAATGAAGGGTTAGTGGAAAAGACGGTTAAAGATATTTTAATTATATTACAGCAAATTTTAAAATATGGAGATATTAAGATAAAAATTCCTATGCCTAAAGTACCTAAAAATGAAATTCAAATTTTAAGAAAAGATGAACAGACAAAACTTGAAGAGGATTTACTTAAAAATTTGAATGAAAAAACTTTTGGCATTTATTTTTGCCTTTATACAGGATTAAGAATTGGCGAACTTTGTGCATTACAGTGGAAAAATATTGATTTAAAAAATAAAAAAATAAGAGTTAAAAAAACATTAATAAGAATTAAAAATCCAGATGAAAGTGCCAAGAAAAAAACAGTAATTATAATTGATGAACCAAAGTCTTCATCTTCAATAAGAGAAATTCCAATTCCAGATTTCTTGATTTCTATAATGAATAGATTAACCCAAAATATTACACCTGAAACATTTTTGGTATCGGGGAATGAAAAGTTTATTGAGACAAGAACTTATTTTAATAAATATAAACAAATACTTAATAAACTTGATTTAGGAATATATAATTTTCATGCTTTAAGACACACCTTTGCAACTAGGTGTGTTGAAAATGGTTGTGATCCAAAGACTTTAAGTGAAATTTTAGGACATTCAAGTGTAAAAATAACTTTAGAGAGATACGTTCATCCTAATTATGAAAATAAGGTAATGATGATGAATCAATTAAAACCTTTATTTGTATAAAGACCATTTATAGAATTGTAATCTATTAATGGTCTTTTTTTGTAGATACTTTAGTTTATGCTATAAATTCTATATTATCTCAAAGTACACTACTTTATGATTTACCCCTTTGAATGCACTATATAATACCAT
>CAYSFO010000031.1:0-17001 GCA_964430695.1 uncultured Muribaculaceae bacterium
AGTCAAGATCCAGTATCTCTCGAAACACCAATCGGAGAAGAAGACGATTCTCACTTAGGAGATTTCGTAAAAGATATTAATGCTATGACTCCAGAAGAATACGCAACCAATGAAATCTTAAAAGAAGAAATTAAAGCCGTTTTAGAAACTCTTCAAGAAAGAGAACAAGAAGTGTTAGAACTTCGATTTGGTTTAATAGATGGGACAAGCCATACTTTAGAAGAAGTTGGAAAGAGATTTAATGTAACTCGTGAGAGAATTCGTCAAATTGAAGCAAAAGCATTAAGAAAATTACGTCATCCATCAAGAGCAAAAAAATTAAAGGATTTTCTTTCTGACTAATGTGTAGTTTGCGACTTAAGACCATTGCTTCTTTTGTAGAAAAAAAAGATAAGGTTGCTGATATTGGTTGTGATCATGCATTTTTGTCTATTTATTTAATAAAAAACAAGTTATGTAAGTGTGTTATTGCTACTGATATTCATCAAAATGCTTTAGAAAATGCAAAAAAAAATATTCAAAAAGAACACTTAACAAAAAAAATACCAACTGTATTATCTGATGGTTTAAAAAATATAGTGGATGAAGATATAGACACTCTTGTTATTTCAGGAATGGGAACGTCCACTATTTTACATATTTTAGAAGATGTAGATTCTAAAAAAATCAAAAAACTTATTTTACAATCAAATAATGATTTATATCTTCTTCGAACCTCTTTAGAAAAAAAAGGATATTATTTATGTAAGGAAAAAGTCATTTATGAAAAAGGACATTATTATGTTGTTGAAATTTTTACACAGAATTGTTCTATTTTAACAAAAAGAGAGAAGTATTTTGGCTTATATGATGTTTCAAATAAAGAATATTACAATTATTTGAACAAAAAGTTGCATTTTGTATACAAAAAGATACATTTTAGACATATAAAAGCAAAATTTGGTGTTTTATTTAAAATTTTATTATTAAAAAAATATTTATAAAAAGAAAGTAGGGGATGTTGTTTCCGCTTTTTTTATTTGAGGAGAATCTACTATTTCTATATTTGCTTCTTGTATTTGGCCATTTTTTACTCCTAAATTATTTTTAGAAGATGTGCCCACTGTTTTTAGAACGCCCATGATATTTCTGGCATTGCTTATCATAGGTTTTGCTTTTTGGTAAAGCGGTATTACTTGGTTGGCAATCTGTAAAGTTTTGGATATCCCTCCAATCACTTTAGCCAGACTAAGGCCATTTGTTAAGCCGAAAGTATTGTACATAGGTTATCACCTTATTTTATTTTATGCTTTTTTTGGTGGAAGTTTCAAAATAGAAAGAATTTTTTTGCAAACTTTTAAAAGTTATGTTATTATTTATACATAATAGAGGAGGAAAAGAAAATGAAAAAAACAAATTTAAACCTCCCAACCAGAGATAGTCGTCTGGGGGGGGGGTATATTAGATAGGAACCCAGAGAGACTAGAACGGTTTAGCAAAAACAAGAAACAAAAAAGGATAGTAATAGCTTCTATCATAGGAATTCTACTAATTGTCGGAGGAATTACCTTATATAGAACCTTTGCTTTGTATGAAGAAAAATTAGAGTTTAATGTATTAAAAGGTAGAATACCTGATTTTAGTAGTGGAGATATAGAACTAGCCTACACAATAAACGGAGAAGCAAGTAGTGGATCATTTCCCAATAAAAATAGTGGATACAAAGCAAAAAGTGTAACATGTGAAAATGGAGTAGAAGCAAGTTGGGTAAATGAGTCATGGTCACTTGCAATAGAAGATTCTAAGGATAATAATAAGATAAAATGTAGCATTGATTTTGAAACATTGACATTAGCAGATGTAGTTACAGTAGGAGATTATGTAAGTATGACACCAACAAGTACGTCATATGAAATAGCAAATGAACTAACAGGATGTACAGGAGAATCTGATGTATGTGAAGGAGTCACTTCTCAAACCATTAATCCAAGTGAATTAAACTTATGGAGAGTTATAAAAATCAATGAAGATGGAACCATCGAAATGGTATCAGAATATGTATCAAGTACAGAAGTATATTTTTATGGAGAAACAGGATATAAAAAGTTAGTAGGAAGTTTGAATACAATAGCATCACAATATGCAAATGATAAATATACAATAGCAACAAGACATATGGGATATAATGGACAAACAGAATTTATAACAGCGACATTATCCAAAGATACGTGCGGAGAAAGTGGTACAAAAGATAATAGTAAAGAAACAATTGGCTGTGGAGATATAGGATATGAAACAGATACAAATCTAGTGCAAGCAGCAATAGGAACCTTAGAAGCAAATAAAGTAATTGATACAACAACAAATTATTGGTTAGCATCACGAAACTACTACTATTACAGTCCAGGTTTTCAATCGACCGAATCTTCTTTCGTCTGTCGCATCGTCGGTGATAATTCGGATTTAACAAATACATTTCTGTATTCTATTTTGACTAGATTTGGTTTAAACTTCGAAAAAGTTACTGAAGTTGTGAGCCTCTCTTATGCGCGACCTGTTCGTCCTATCGTCACGCTTGGTTCCGAAGTCACAGGATTTTCAGGAGTTGGGACAGAATCTTCTCCTTGGGTGCTATCATAAAAGATGGTAATTTAAGTAAAAATTGAAATGAATAGTCAGAATTTTATCATTAATTGATACTTTTGACTATTTTTTAGTTACAAGTATTTTGATTTAACATAGTAAATAAATTTTTTAGGCAAATTTTTCTATTTCGTGTTATAATTTTAATAGTATAGAATAATAGAGGAGGACTTTGTTTGATGATGCCAAATGATGTAACATTACAACCTAAAAATCCAAATGCTTTTTTGCTTCCTTTTTTCATTCTTATTGATATTATTCGACTTGCATTTAAAGGAGTAAAATTTGTATTTTTTGATTTATTTTTACTCCTATTTAATGTAACAAGTGGGCAAGTGGATCATGCATACAGAGGAACTAAATTCTTTCTAGAAAATGAAGGAAGTAATCGATTAGAAAGATTAGAATTAAAAAAACAAAGACAAGCTCAATTTCAAGAAAAATATAATAATTTATGGTTTGTTAAGAAGCAAAATGCTAAGTTAGAAGCTATGCAAGCTGCTTTACTTGTTGATTTACAAAATGAAGGCAGTGTGAGAAGTACAGAACCAAGAGTTTTTCGTTATAAAGCAAGAAATAAAAATGGACAATTAGAAATAGGGACAATTAATGGTTATTCAAAATTAGACGTCAATACTTTTTTACTACAAGAAGATTATACTGTTTATGATATACAGACAAGTAAGACAATTGACTTTTTATATGGAGATACCAGTATTTTTGCCGTTAGGATGTCTAATAAAGATTTGCTTTTTTGGCTAACCCAACTTTCTACTTATTTAAAAAGTGGTATTCCTTTAACTGATTCTGTTAAAATATTAAATAGTCAAATGAAAAAGAAAAAACAATATAAAAAGGCATTTCAATCTGTAGTTTATGAACTTACTATGGGAGAATCTTTTTCAAAAGCATTAGAAAAACAAGGTCCTATGTTTCCCGCTTTACTTATTAATATGCTTAAAGCCGCAGAAGCAACTGGAGAGATAGAAGCTACTTTAGATGATATGGCGAATTATTATGATGAGATAGAAAAGACGAGAAGACAAATGATTAGTGCTTTAACTTATCCTACTATTATACTGATTTTTGCTATTGGTGTTATTTCCTTTATTTTGTTATATGTTATTCCTCAATTTGTGGAAATATATAAGCAAACAGATGCAGAAATTGAAGGTTTAACGTTATTTGTTCTTAATATGAGCGATTTTTTGAAAGCAAATGCTATGTTTATTCTTATATTTATTTTAATTATTTGTCTTAGTTTTTATATATGCTATAAAAATGTTAAAGCCTTTCGTAGACAAATGCAATATTTCTTTATGCATATGCCGCTTTTTGGAAATATTATGATTTATAATGAGCTAACGGTATTTACAAAAACATTTTCTTCTTTGCTTGCTAATAATGTATTTATTACAGATAGTATGACTATTTTAACTCGTATTACGAATAATGAAATTTATAAAGAAATCATGCGTGATGCTATCGATTATATTGTGAAAGGAGATAAAATTTCTACAGCTTTTAAGGAGCATTGGGCTGTTCCAGATGTAGCTTATTATATGCTTGTTACGGGAGAGTCTACGGGGCAACTGGCTGATATGATGAAGAGAGTAAGTGAATATTATGCTGACTTGCATAAGAATTTAGTAAATAGTTTAAAAGCTTTTGTTGAACCTGTAATGATTGTTTTTCTAGCGTTTGTTGTGGGATTTATTGTTCTTTCTGTATTGATTCCAATGTTTGGTCTTATGAGTTCACTTGAAAGTTAGAGGGTAGTGGTAAAGTTGTTCTATTTGTATATATTTGTAATTGGGGCTATTTTTGGTTCATTTTATTATGTAGTAGGTACAAGACTTAGTAATAATGAATCTTTAATCAAACCATCTAGTCATTGTACGTATTGTAATCATAAATTAAGTGTTTTGGAACTTATTCCCATTCTTTCTTTTTTGTTTTTGCGTGGGAAGTGTCATTATTGCCATAAAAAATTGTCTATAGAATATTTAATTTATGAAGTTTTAACCGGAGTTCTTTTTTTAATTAGTTACATGAAGTTTCATATTTCTTATGAATTTTTTGTAATGCTTATTATATCCTCTTTGCTTGTGCTCATTTTTATTACGGATTTTAAATATATGATTATTTTGGATTCTCCACTCGTAGTTTCTTTTGTATTGCTTGTTTTATTAAAATTTATTTATTTTGATATTTATACCGTTCTGTTTAGTACTTTATATGGAATTCTTTCTTTTTTTACCATGTTGTTGATTGGAAAGATTGGTACTATTTTATTTAAAAAAGAATCTCTTGGTGGGGGAGATATTAAATTTTCTTTTATTATTGGACTCATACTTGATTATAAATTTGCAATGGTAGCACTTGTATTTTCTACTTTTTTAGCTCTACCTTATGCCATAGGCTCTATTTTTTTACAAAAAGAGAATGAAGTTCCATTTGGGCCATTTTTGGTTAGCAGTCTTTTTCTTGTTTTTTACTTTTTTGAAAAATTTCAATATGTATTATTTTTTCTATAGAAAAACCAGCATTTATTTGCTGGTTTTATAATATTTCTATTTCTATTGTTTCTTTTTCTGGAGCTGCATCTGTAACCGGTGTTTCCGATGTATGTGAAATTTCTTCTTGTTCTAATAGTTCTAATTCTTCTGTTTTTTCTTCTGGAATAGGTTCTGTATTCTCCTTCGTTTCTGTTGTTGGGGAAGCTGTATTTAAAGCCTCTGTATTTGTTTCCTCTGCCTCTGTGGTTTCTGAAGTTGGTGTTATTGTTTCAATTGGAGTTATTTCTGGTTCTTTTGGTTCTTGTTGTTGGGTTTCTTCTGCATTATTACCGGTATTTTCCGTTGTTCTTCCAATTAAAGCATTTTTAATTTCAACATCTTCTGTTCCTAAATCGTCTTTGATATCAATGACTCTTACGATTTCTTCCATGCTTGTTAGACCATTTATAACTTTCGTTAAACCATCTTCTAATAGAGTTGCTGTTTCTCCTTCGGCATAGACTAGTTTTCTTAAATCGTCTTTTCTAACGTTACTTATGATTGCATCTCGTACTTTTTGATTAATAATTAATACTTCTTGCAAAGCAACACGTCCTTTATAACCTTTAATACATTCGTTACAACCAACAGGCGTGTAAATATCATTAATATCCATGTTTAAAACTTGTTTAAAAATGTTTTTTTCATAAGGGGTTACGGGTCTAGAAGTACGACATTTTGGGCATAATTTTTTAACTAATCTTTGACTAATTACTCCCGTAAGAGCGGAACCTAACAGATATCTTTCTACATCCATATCTAAAAGTCTTTCGATTGTATTTAAGGAGTTATTGGTGTGGATAGTAGATAATACTAAATGACCTGTGATAGATGCTCTAACAGCAATTCTAGCCGTCTCATCATCACGAATTTCTCCAATCATAATAACATCGGGATCTTGACGTAAAATACTTCTAAGGGCGTAGGCGAAAGTAAGACCAATTTCACTCATTGTTTGTACTTGATTGATACCACTTAGTTTCATTTCAACGGGATCTTCTACAGTTATAATATTTTTTTCCGTTGTATTTAAAATTTGTAACATGGAATATACCGTAGTAGATTTACCTGTTCCGGTAGCACCTGTAATTAAAATAATACCATTTGGTTCTTGAATTAATTTTTTTACTTTTTCTAAATTGGTTTCGGAAAATCCTAAATTTTCTAATCCATTGGAACTCATATTATAATCTAAAATACGAATAACCACTTTTTCTCCATATACAATAGGTAGGGTAGACACACGAAGGTCCAAAGAATTATCGTCAATTATATTTTTTATTGCGCCATCTTGCGGAAGTCTAGATTCCGTAATATTCATACCAGAAATAATTTTGATACGAGTAATTAGGGGATTTTTTACGGATTCAGGTACATTGGCATAGTCAACTAGTTCGCCATCTACACGAATACGAACCTTTAGTATCGTTGGAGTAGGATCAAAGTGAATGTCGCTGGCATTTTTCTTTGCAGCATCTGTTATCATTTCATTGACTATATCGACAACAGGCAGTTTGTCATAATCAAATTCTCTAAACATACTATCACCTAATCCTCTTTATTCTAAATATTATTATATAATAGAATGTCGTTTCTTACAAGAAAAAAACCTATTTTTTATAGGTTCTTTACCTTGCAGCGAGAATATAACTTAAAATTGTTGCAATCACACTACCAACCATTAGGAATACCATAATCCATACAAGGATTTTTCTAGTTCTTTTTTTCATGTCATTCACCTCTAATAAACTAAATTTATCATATTTTTCTTTATTAGTAAATAGTATTTATAAAGGTGATTATGATGAAAACAATTAGGACAAGCTTTAAAAAGAATATGTCTTTATTCTTGTTTATTTCTATTTTATTTTTGTTCGGAGTCATTACCGGAATATTATTTTATTTTAAACAAGATTTATCGATTCGCCAAACGATTATTTCTTCTCTTACTGGACTTTTTCAAAATAATGTATTTGAGTTAAAAAATATATTTTATCATTTACTTATTTTTATTATTATCTGTGCTTTATTATTTTGTTTTTTAGGAATTCCTATGCTCGTTATTTATATTTTTTTTGAAGGACTTTCTATTGGATTTATTTTACCTATCTTTGTTTCTTTATTTAAAATAAATGCCATTGGTTATTTTTTAGTTTATTTTTTACTGATTAAGTTTGTTTATATTTTTCTTTTATTTTTCTTGTTTGCTAAAACCTTTCATTTTACAAAAACGTATCTTCTATGTTTAAAAAATAAGAATTATGTATTTATGAATGAATTAAAATATATTGTATTTTTAATTGTATTTATTTTACTAAATGATTTTGTTATTTATTTTGTTTCTAATCGAATTTTAATCTTGCTATTAGGTGGGAATTAGTGTAGTATATGTTGAAAGGAAGTGTAATGAATGGCAAATTCTGAAGCTAAGTCAAGTAATATAAGAAAAATGAATCAAATTAATTGGCCCATTGAAAGAGAGAATATGTGGCATGGATATATTGCATTATCAAATGGAATTAATTATTTAAAAGAAAGAAGTATTTTATTCATTTCAGAAAGCGATGCATCAATTCGTGATAATTTCATAAGTGTGGATTTAAATTATGAATCTCCTCAGTATCAAGTGGAGAGAGTAGCAACGTCTCACTTGGGGGTCAGAGAGCCGTTAGAACCAAATGAAAATTTACGAATAGGATATAGACATGGTCAGATGACTTATTTAAATAATCTTTTATCTTATTTTGGATTTAGTGAAAAATTAGATGAAAAAGAATATATGACTGTACTTAATACTTTATTTAATGGGAAATTTCCATATGATTATTGTGAACATTTTGGATATCAAAAAAAGCCAAATATGATATGGAAACAAGGAGTTTTAGTTCCGAATACTGAAATAAATGTTTTATCTGACTATGATATAAAAAAGTATAGATGTGTTGATAGTGAAAATCCTTTAAGTGACGCTTTTAGAATATTAATTGAAGTAGATTATAGAAATCCCGAAGCGATTTTTGAACCATTAGAAGAAGAAGGACCAATTCGAAAAAGGAATTATATTCAAAAATAATAAACTTATAAGAACAGGAATGTTCTTTTTTTCTTGTCTTACTTTCTTTTAGGTTAAATTGTTGTTATAATAGTCATGAATTTAGGTGGTATTATGGCAAAAGTGATTGTAGGAATGTCAGGTGGAGTAGATTCTGCAGTAGCAGCTTATTTGCTTTTAAAAGAAGGCTACGAAGTAGAAGGTTTATTTATGCGTAATTGGGATAGTATGATTAATAATGATATTAGTGGGAATCCTAATTTAGAGAATAATATTTGTCCGCAAGAACAAGATTATAATGATGCCCAAGAAGCTTGTAAAATTTTAAATATTCCTTTACATCGAGTTGATTTTATTAAAGAATATTGGGATTATGTTTTTCAGTACTTTTTAGAAGAATTAAAAAAGGGGAGAACACCGAATCCCGACATTATGTGTAATAAATATATTAAATTTGATTTATTTAAAAAAGAAGCAAAAAGACTAGGGGCAGATTTTATAGCTACAGGGCATTATGCTAGAACCAAGGATGATAAGTTGTATCGCGGCATCGATCAAAATAAAGATCAAAGTTACTTTTTGGCAATGATTAGTAAAGAGCAATTACAGCATGTTTTATTTCCTGTTGGAGATTTAGAAAAAACAGAAGTACGTAGATTAGCTTTAGAAATTGGCTTGAATGTGGCTACAAAAAAAGATTCGACAGGCATTTGTTTTATTGGAGAAAGAAATTATCAGGAATTTATTAAAAATTATTTAAAACCAAATCCTGGGGATATTCTTAATGTGAAGACATTAGAAAAAATAGGAACACATACAGGTCTTATGAATTATACCATTGGACAAAGACGAAATGTAGGAATTAGTGGAGATGAAATGCGTCATTATGTTTGCGGCAAAGATGTTGAAAAAAATATTTTATATGTTGCTTTTGGAGATAGTGAATATTTATATAGTGATTCATGCTTATTAGAAGATGTGAATTTTATTAGTGAAGAAAGACCAGAAAAATGTACAGCGAAATTTCGCTATCGAGGAGAAGATTATCCTGTTTCTTTAGAATATATTGATGAAAAACATATCAAAGTAAATTATCCAGAAAAAGTGAAAGCAGTAACACCTGGTCAAGCCTGTGTATTCTATTTAGGGGAAGAATGTTTAGGTTGTGGAATTATAAAAGAAATTTATAAAGATAATGAAAAGTTATTTTATCTATAGCTTTACGTTAATTTACGCTTGACAAAGAAGTGTTAAATGCTATAATTAAAATGTAAAATCAAGGAGGTTTAATCAACATGAATCGATTAAATGAGTTATTACAAGAATTAGGAATTTCAAAGGTAAGATTGGCTAAGTATTTAGGTGTATCTCGTCAAATGGTATATAATTATTTAGAATTAGATGATATAAATAAATGGCCAAAAGAAAAGAAAATATTATTATTTAAGTTACTTGATATTGAAGATGGTGATGAAGGCACAATTAATGCTATAAAAGTAACAACAGATTATTTAATGGCTGTGGAAGCAAGATTAAATCAAGGAGTAAAATCAACAAGTGATTTAGATAATTATTTTGATTTAAAAGGATTAAATAAAGAAGAGCAAACGTTAATTGCTGATATTACTTATTTATTAAAAGAAAAATTAGCAGATGATCATAAAAAAGAAGAAAATTATCATGCTGTTTTATATTTGTATCATATGTTACAATCTATTGATAATGTTCCAGAGATTAAATATATTTTTGGATACATGTCAAAGACAACTGGTTTTACGAATCCAGATGATTTTAAATTTAATGAAGACAAACAATTTATTTTTGAAGGAATTTTATATTCTGCTTTAACTTTATATAATAATGGGGGAGCAAGTCGTAGTAAACTTGCAGAGAGCCATAAGAGATTTGTACAAGAAATTGAACAAAAAAATGAAGAAAAGTTAAGTCGTACGCAACAATTAAATACAATTAAAATACAAGCATTAAAGGAATTAGGATATACAGAGATTAATGAGTCCAATGCGCAAGAAGTTATTGAAAAAATAGCGGAAATTGAATCTAGAAAGGTATAGATATAATACCTTTTTTCTTTTTGGGCGATATTATGAAATATAAAAAGATTTATATAGAGATTACCAATGTTTGTAACTTAAATTGTTCTTTTTGTGCTAAACATCATCGCAAACAAGAGTTTATGTCTAGGCAAAATTTTGTTAGAATTTTAGAGAAGATAAAAGCGTATACGGATTATTTGTATTTTCATGTGATGGGAGAGCCTTTATTGCATCCTAAAATTAATGAATTTATCAGAATAGCTATTTCTAAGGGTTTTAAAGTGAATATAACTTCTAATGGTTATTTAATTAATCAATTAGAGGATTATTTAGGAATTCGACAAATCAATCTATCGCTTCATTCTTTTCATGCAGAGAATGGCAAAAATCTAGAGGATTATTTAGAAACTATATTTTTAAAGGTAAAAAAGTTAGCAGAAGAGGGGACTTATGTTAATTATCGTTTGTGGGTAATGAATGAAACAGCTGAAATTATATTAAAAAAATTACAAGAACAATATCAAACAGTTATTTCTAAAGAGGATAAAACAAAAACACTTTCTAAAAATATCTTTTATTCGAAAGAAAATCAATTTGTTTGGCCAGTTAAGAGGCTAGAGAAGGGGAAGTGCTATTCTATGGGAAGCTGTAGAGCTTTAAAGGATCATATTGCTATTTTAGTAGATGGTACCGCTGTACCTTGTTGTTTAGATAATGATGCAACCATTCCTTTAGGAAATATTTTTATTAATGACTTAGCTGACATTATTAAAAACTCTATTTACTCTACTATGCTTTTAGGGTTTAATAACAATCAAAAAATAAATAAATTTTGTCAAAACTGCAACTTTTATGATTCCAAATTTTAAATGAACTACTCCCCTCTTTCATTTTTAAAAATAGAAGAGGAGAGCAGTATTTTAATAAAATATAGAAAGATTATTCATTTATTTTTATTTTAAGATGAATAATAGATAATACCATCATAAAAAAGAGCCATAATTGATTAGAATAATGATACAAAATATAAAAAATGATTTTTAAAATTAAATTTGATAATGCTTATAATGTTATTAAAAATAGTAGTAATATGATAGATAATAGGGATATAAATTTAGTTTGTATTACTAAAAAGTTATAGAAATAACATTTCAGATAATATATATTATGTTAACTTCAAGGTTTATTAATTGGTTAAATAAAGTATATATGCTACAATACATTTATGTGGAGTTGATTTTTTATGGATGGATTATTATCTTTATTACTACTCTTTTTAGTGGTTAGATTTATATACAAAAAGCTAAGAAAAGAAAGAAATTTAGAAGCAAAATCATACCATAATGTTGAAGGAAATAATAAGACATATGTTAAAAAAACTTTTATGTCTATTTGTGAAAAAGAATTTTATAATAAAATAAAAGACTTGGACATTGAATACATGATTATTCCTCAAATTAATTTAGCAAGTATAATTAGTAAAAAATCTGAAGATAAATTTCAAAATGAACTATTTCGCAATATAGATTTCGGAATAATTGATAAGGAAACTAATGAAGTATTGTTACTGATAGAATTAAATGACAAAACTCATGAAAGTTATTCTCGTATAGAAAGAGATAAAAAAGTGAAAAATATTTGCAATTCTGCTGGTATTAAATTGATAACTTTTTATACAAAATATCCAAATAAAAAAGATTATGTTCTAAATCGGATAAGAAATGAAATTGAACAAATAAAAAATCCAAATATTGTTGTTGCTAATTTAGATAACGTTAATAAAAAAGTCAAATAATCTTTTAGAATAGATATCCTCTTCTAAACTTTCTGGATGCCATTGTACTCCTATAAAAAATTTTTTTGTTGGATCTTCTACTGCCTCAATGGTTAAATCATTAGCTATTGCAACAATTGGTAAATCTGTTGTTGTTATATAATCAGAATGGCGACTATTGACTAAAATATTTGTATCCTGTAGTGTTTGTGCTAAGTTACTAGTTGGTTTAATTTTTATTTTATGAACGTACTCTTCTCTACTTTGGTGTGTATCATTTTTTAAATGCCCTAGGTCTCCATTAAATGTTACAGCCATAATTTGCATTCCTAAACAAATTCCAAGGGTTGGAATGTCTTTTTCATATAAGTATTTAGCTAATTTAAGGTCGATATCGTACATATCTGCCCCACCAGGTAGAATAATACCATTACATTCGTTTATTAGCTCCTCTACCCTTTCTAATTCGTCATATTCATTATTTTCAAAATCGATAGGAATGCAAATTGTTTGAACGGAATATTTTCTTAAGTATGTTATTAAATCACTTCTGATGCCATATAAATTATTATTTTTCTTACTTTTATAATCTCTTAATAGAATGCCAATTTTTTTCATATACCCCTCCCCTTTTTAAAAGCAAAAATGATTTATAATAATTAATGCGGATCCAATAATGATTCCTAAATAAAATAATTTTTTCTCCTTATATTTTATAACTTCAGGATAAATTTCTTCAATTGAAATGGTAATCATAATTCCTGCAACAAGTAACAAAATGATACTTATAAATGTATTAGTAATATAATTCTTAAATATGAAAAAGGCCATTATTGCTCCTAGTGGTTCAGCAAGTCCCGAAATAAAAGCTTTTTTTATAGCTTCTTTTTTATTTTTGGTTGAATAATATATCGGAACAGCAATACTGATTCCTTCGGGAATATTGTGTAGCATTATGGCAATTCCTAGTTTGATTCCTAAATCCATATTTTGGTAAGCACTTAAGAATGTTGCAATTCCTTCTGATTGCATTCGCTATGCAACACAAGACTCATAAATAATATTCAACTCTTTAAAGTTGAAGTGAATATCAATATTTCCATCTTCATGAATAGAAATATGATTTATTAACTTTAACATTAGATCTCTTGTTGGATGTTCCACATTAATAAATTCTTGAACTAATGTTTTTAAATCTTCAGCGGTTTCTCCGCTGTTTTCTATTTCGTACAAATAATCTTGCGTTTCTTTTAATTTAATTTCTTTTGCTTCAATATCTTTTGATAATTTTAAATGTACTCTTTCATACATTTCTTCTGATACTTTGTTTTGCAATTTATCCATATACATATTATCTAAACTAGTTTTAAGATTAGTAATATCAGTTTCTAATTTGCTAATACTATTTTTTACACTTTCAATTGTTGCGCTTTCATTACACTCTTTTTGAGCAGCTTTTTCGATTTTATCAGATTGAAGTGAATCCATTACATTTTTAATAACATCAACAACACCATTTTCTAATGTATCATAGTCAAACCCATGATTCGTACATAAATTATATTCAACTTTATATTTTCTATAATAGTTGCATACTGTAGTTGTTTTGCCATTAGCACGTCTAGCACGAATTCCAATATTATGACCACAATCGGCACATTTTAATAATCCATCTAATAAAAAGTACTCTTTTTTGTCATTTCTTTGTTTTTGTTTAGGTAGTAGTTCTTGCACTTTTTCAAAAGTTTTTTTATCAACCAATGCTTCATGAGTATTTTCTACAATAATCCATTTATCTTCTGAATTACATACAATTTTTCTGTATTTATAATTTACTCTACTTCTCCTATTTTGAATCATATCACCTGTATATAGCCTATTTTTAAGTATTTTTTTTAGTGTAGTATTAGACCAGTATCCATAGATATTACCGCTCTTCCCTCCCCTTTCAAAACTTCTATTCCTAGTAATAGAAAAGGTTGGAACTTTTTCATCGTTTAAGATATCTCTTATTTGGTTGATTTTATGTCCATTAACAAATAAATCAAATATTCTTTTTATTATAGGACCTTCTACTTCATCTACAACTAGATGATTTTTGTCTTCTGGATCTACTTTATATCCAAATGGAGGACATCCGCCTACCCATTTACCCTCTGATTGCATTGTATGAAGTGCTGTTCTAATCTTCTTTGATAAATCTTTAGCATACATATCGTTAAGTATAGCTTTAAATGGTGCAATATCGTTATTTGTTGAATCAATGGCTGTATCAATTGCATCTGTTAATGCGATGTATCTGACACCATGTGCTGGAAACCATTTTTCTACATATTCACCTGTACCAATATAATCTCTGGAAAGTCTTGATAAGTCTTTCGTAATAACCATGTTGATTTTACCAGCCTCGATATCTTTTAACATTCTTTGAAATGCAGGGCGATTAAAATTTGTTCCAGTATAACCATCATCAACATAAATATCAACTAATGTATATCCTTGCTCAGTTACATATTTAGTTAATAATATTTTTTGGTTTTGAATACTTTCACTTTCATCTTCTTTTCCATTTTCTTTAATATCCTCTTTAGATAGTCTTATATAAATTGCAACAAAGTAATTTTTTGCTATATTCCCAATAGTGTTAAACACTAAACAATTCCTCCTAACTCATTAGGAATATAAATTGAAATTACAAGATTATTATAACGCGTTTTTAGCATTTAGTCAGCCCTGTAGAATTGTTATTATTTAAATAATTTACTAGGGCTTGTATTACCAATTTTTCTAAATCTTCTCCTTCATTATTAAAAAATACATTAAATTTTAGTTCTTTATTTTCCATGTTTACCCCCCTTTTTTATTCCTAAAGATAATATTTTTTATTATCATATATATATTTATAATTAAATTTTTTTGACTATCTAATTCACAATATGCGAAAAGTCTTTTAATATGTTATCAAATCTACTAATTTGCCTGTTAAAACTATTTGATAACCTTTTCTATTTTGATTACAAGTTATTAAAGTAATATAATTATCATTAATAGGATTTTTAATTACTGCTTTACCAGTTTTTTCAATATCGTACTTATCAAAAATAATATAATGATATTTAATTCCATTAAAATAGACATAGACATCATCATCTATGTTTACATTCACTAAATGTTTGAAATAAGCTATAGAGCTATTACCAGAATGAGCATATAAAATAAAATTTCCATACTCATTTGGATAATTACTACTCTTATCTGCACTTATTGCATAATTTATAGAATAAAAGTTTTTGGTACTATTTACGATTCCACTTTTTAGATTAATAACAGGAATTTCTAAAATTGCAGTATAATTTATCGTATTCTTTTTTTCTTCTTTTTTTTCTACAATAGGTTCTATTATTTCTTGTTCTTCTTTTTCTTCAATAATCGAAGTTTCCTTAATATAATCATCTATATTATCATTCTCCCTATTTTCAAGAGTTTTAATATATATTGCATAAAATCCAATTATTGCAATTCCAATAATAAGCAATATCCACCCAATCTTTTTCATTACATTATTCTCTCCTTTGCTTCATCATAAATCATAATTCTAGTGGTACAGTTTTTCTCGTTCCTATAAACTGAAAAAATATATTTTTCTTTATCAAATTCTTCCAAATTTTCCATAATATTATTTGGTAAAAACATATCTATATCAATTAAATAAGTATTAATATCTGGCATTATTATATTTGCTTTAACATTGAGTAAAGCTTCCTGCATTAAACGATAAGCAATATTATTTGGTATATCTTTTTTAGAATTATCTTCAATTCTTGCTTTTCGTGTTTCTCTATTTATTGATCTATTAATTGCTCGTTCAAAATTCTTTTCAGCATTCATAGTAACTTTTTTTACATGATCTTCATCAATTTTTTCATATTCTCTTCTTAGTTCTTCAACAGTATAATAATTATTTGTAATTCTCTTTAATACTTGTGTTTGCCTTTCTACAGCTGTTAAATTTGCATATTCAGGATAAATATCGCTATAAAGATAAGTATCTCGAAATATTGGATTACTAACTGTTGGAAAGATTATTGTTTTATACTTTAATCCAATTATTTCTGTTACTGTAAGTAATTCTTTCCCCATTAAAGATGTTGTCTGATTTGCTCCCACTTTCATAGGATCTGTTGATTTACTCATAGAATTTGTTTCAATTGTTGACTTTCCTAGTTTTTCTGAAATAACTTTGGCAGTTTCAACTGTATTTGTTTTTAAATATACTAAAGCACAGTTATCTTGAATAATACTTGCCACTTCTTTACCATAAACCTGATTAAGTTGTGAAAATGATTGGATAAAAAATTGAAATCTCATACCTCTTGATCGTGCTACTGATACTAAAGTTTCAATAGAACTAAGAGGAGGACAGTTCGCAAACTCATCTAAAATCCATTCTACTTTTACTGGTAATGTTCCATTATTCTCTGGAAGATTAGCAAACTTAGTTAAATCTTTCGTTAGCATACCAATTATAATAGTAACTAACTGAAAGTAGGCTCGGTCTTCATCTGGAACAATGATATATAATGCTGTAGGTTTACTTCCTAAGTCAGTAAAATTAAACTCATTCGTACTTGTGATATTCTCAACATTTAAATCATCAAATATTGCCATCTTTTCACCAAAAACAGCAGTAATTGATTTATACGTGTTATCAGCAGCAGACATAATAGAAGTAAGATAGTCTTTTGATAGACTTCCATATTTTCTATTATTTAAATTCTTTTGTAAATAGTTTTGATTTTCCTTTATTAAAGATGAATTTTGAAATTTCTTTACACTAGAAATATTAATCTTATTTTCACTAATTAATCCTAACTGATAATCTTCTAAAAATACTCCAACAATTCCTATGAATAGCTGTTTAGCACTATTTATCCAAAACTT
>CAYSFO010000032.1:0-16083 GCA_964430695.1 uncultured Muribaculaceae bacterium
AACAGGTTTATCCCCATCTGTAATTACAATATCTGTTGCTTTTAAGATACGCTCTTTACCATCTAAAGTAATTATTTTCTCATTTTCTTTGGCATCACGAACAAGAACCTTTTCTCCTAGTTTATCTTTATCAAAAAAGTGAAGAGGTTGACCAAATTCAAGCATAACATAATTGGAAATATCAACAACATTATTAATGGGACGCATTCCTGCATCTATAAGTCTTCTTTGAATAAATTGTGGAGAATCTCCAATTTTTACATCACGAACCATTCTTGCTAAATAATAAGGACATTTCTCTGTTTCTACACGTAATGAAAAATGGTCATTTATAGATTCATCAATGGGATGATTCTCTAATTCTGGTAAAGTAACTTTTTTATTTAAAATACAAGCAATTTCATAAGCAAATCCAATATGATAAAAACAATCATTATTACGATGTTTATGAATATCTAACTCATATAAAGTTGAATCATAGCCTAGATATTTCATAGCATCTTCACCAATTGGAGCACCCACATCTAATTCATGAATTCCTTTATTATAGTTTTCTTCCGTTTTTTCTTCTACACCAATTTCGAAAAGTGCACAAATCATACCATTTGATTCTACTCCACGAATTTTACTGACTTTAATTTCAAAATCTCCAGGTAAAACAGCTCCAGGCAAAGCAACAATGACTTTAATTCCTTTTCTTACGTTGTCTGCGCCACAGACAATTTGAATGATTTCATCATCACTTACTTTAACTTGACAAACATGCATGTGGTCGCTATCTGGGTGTTCTACACACTCTAAAACTTCTCCTATGACTAAGTGCTCAATATGGTTACTTATCATTTTTTCAACATTAATTCCAGCTTTCGTAATTTTAACGGCTAGTTCCTTTAAATCTTCATTCTTAATATCTATATAATCAGATACCCACTCTAAACTAATCATCGTTTTTCTCCTTTCTATCAAATGGTGCTACTTCCCTTAAATCTGTTTGGTAGAATGTTCGAATATCTCCAATTCCATATTTAAGCATCGCAAGTCTTTCTGCACCAAAACCAAAAGCAAAACCTGTCCAAATTTCTGGATTATAGCCACAATCTCTCAACACATTTGGATGTACAATACCTGCACCACATACCGTTAGCCAGCCCGTATTTTTACAAATACTACATCCTTTTCCATTACAACTAAAACAACTAATATCTAATTCAACAGATGGTTCTGTAAACTGATAATAACTTGGACGAAGTCTAGTTTCTGTTGTTTGTCCAAATAAATGTTTTGCTACTACATCAAAAGTTCCTTTCAAATCAGACAAACTAACATCTTTATCCACAAGTAACCCTTCAATTTGCATAAATTGATGAGAATGCGTTGCATCATCGTCATCTCTACGATACGTCTTCCCAGGACAAATCATTCGTATAGGTTTTTCACCTTTTGCTGCCAACATCGTTCTAGCTTGTACAGGAGAGGTTTGACTACGTAATAAAATTTCTTCATCTTTTAAATAAAAGGTATCTTGTGCATCTCTTGCTGGATGACCTTTAGGAATATTTAAAAGCTCAAAGTTAAAACGGTCTTCTTCCACTTCTGGTCCATCTACTACATCATATCCCATAGACATAAATACACTTTCTACTTCCTCAATAATCTTTTCTAAGATATTAGAAGCACCTATAGGAATTTTTGTACCAGGTAACGTAATATCAATCTGCTCACTTGCTAATTTTGCTTTTATTTCTTCCTCTTCATAACGTTTTATCGTTTCCTCTATTTTAGAAGTAATCTCTGTTTTTAATTCATTTAAAATACGCCCAAACTCTTTCTTTTCTTCAAGAGCCATATCTTTTAAATGCGTTGTCAGTTCACTTACAGGTCCTTTTTTTCCTAAATAAGTCACTTTTAAATCCATAACTTCTTTTAAATTTTTAACTCCATTAATACGTTCTATTGCTTCCTTCTTAAGTTGTTCTACTTTTTCTTTCATTTTATTTCCTCCCATTCATTTACTTTCTATTTATGTTTCAAAACTTACTTTTCATCTAATATTTTTTCAACTTCACTAATTAATTGTTCTTTATTCGGAATATAATAAGTATAAGTTGATGCAAATACATTATTTGATAAGCCCCCTAGAGCATATTCCATAGCAACTTCTTTCTTACTCTTACATAATATAATTCCTATTGGTTTGTTATCGTATTCATCGTTTATTTCGGTATTATAATAGTTTAAATACATATTCATTTGTCCTGCATATTCAGGCTTCATTCCACCAATTTTTAAATCTATTAAGACATAGCATTTTAATATTTTATTATAAAAAACCATATCTACATAATAGTGCGTATTTCCTAATGTGATTCTTTGTTGTGTTCCCACAAACATAAATCCTTTACCAAGTTCAAGCAAGAAGTCTTCCATATGTTTTACTAGTTTTTTTTCTAAATTTTTTTCTAGCATAGGTTTTGATTCTTTTATATCTAAAAATTCAAATACATAAGGCTCTTTTAGTATATCTTCTGGCGTATTCAAAGTTTGTCCTTCTTTAGAAAGTTTATAGACTGTTTCTTTATTATTCTTGCCATCAGATAATAACAGTCTTTCGAATAAAGATGTTTCTAATTGCCTTTTCAATTCTCGAACACTCCAATTAGAATTAATACACTCTCTTTCATAAAAATTTCTTTCATCATCATTTTCAATACTGAGTAACTCACAGTAATGTGACCAACTTAATTTAACAGACAGTGTCTGTTGTTTTGGATAAGTTAAATAAAGTCTTCTCATATATTGCAGATTGGATACTGAAAATCCTGAACCTAAAATTTTGCGCAAGCTTTTAGATAGCTCCTTTATAATTTGCTTTCCATATTCAGCTTTTATATTACCATTTTGTTCATTTTTAACAATAATTTTTCCAACATTCCAATAAGCCATAAGCATAGTATTATTTACTGCATAAGCAACTTTTTGTCTACTACTAATAATAACACTTTTAATTTCTTCAATCATTTTTTCGTTATTATTGTTTGTTAATTCATTCATTTTGAGCCTCCTGTTCTATTTTACAAGTCTCTCCTAACTCCATTAAAAAAGCCCTCACAAAATCACTTGTAAGGGACGAAAATAATTTTTCCGCGGTACCACCCAAATTCTAGATAAAAATCTAGCACCTCCATAAGATTTAACGCATACATTGCGGTTCGACTAAGCATTTGAATTTCATTATATTATTTATCTTTAGATGCTTTCAGCAATTTACATCTAATCTCTAAAAAGAACTTAATATAATTACTAAAGATGCTATCAAGCGCCTCACTAAAAGTAATTATAGCACATTTTATTTTTTAAGCAAGCACCCTTTTTACTTTAATTTTATGATAGAATCCAAGGAATATTTATCATTAGACTTCTTAAACTGATATTGGTATTTATTTAACTTCTTTGCATTCTTACTTATATCTTCTTTTGAAACATCTACAATAGAAGCATCAAATAAATTATCAAAAGTATAAAAACTGTTCTCTTCTTCTACATAAATAGCTGCTGTAGTTATAATATAAAGTACATCTCCTTCTTCATACATTTCATCAATTATTTCTACGATTTCTTTCTCTTTTTCTTTAGGACACTTATTATTTTCAGCAGAATAACGATCTTTTTCTTTATTATAAGTAAAATTTAAACAGTTATAGGAAAAAGAACCATCCTTGTAATAAGTTAATGAACCAAATAAATCTTCAAAAGCTTCTCTTAAATCTTCTGCATTAACAGTAATTGTTTCTGAATTTGTTTTAATACTTTTGGTATTTAATTGTTTATAAGCCATATTTAATAAATAAGAAGATTTAATATCACTTACTCTATGATCATTACTATATAAATAATAAGCATTGACATTATCAGCATTTAAATTTAATTTTACTTCTTCTAATAAATAACCAAAATTTTCTATATACCAATTGGTATCTTTAATAACTTCATTCGGGTTACTTTCACTTGTTTCAACAGCATTTTCTTGTGCATAACAAGTACCATTCTTTTCACAATCAGATTTCATAAATGCAAAATACTTCACATCATATAAGCAATATCCAAAATATAAAGTAATAGAAAGCAAACATAAAATCAAAATATCTCTTTTAAAAATAGAAAGACTTTTACTTCTTAAAATACGTTTCTCTTCCCTTTTCATTATATTTGTTATTTCATTTTCTGTATCTTCCATTATTTCTTGTTTTAAATTCTCTTTATATTCTGAAGTATCCTTAATAATAGTTGCTTGAATTTCTTTTTTTAAATCCGCTAACACTTTTTCTTTAATCTCATTTACAACATCTTTTTTTATTTCTTTTTCTTCTTTTTTCGTTGTTTCTTTTTTAGGCACAGCATTCACCTCTTTCAGTACTGTATATTATAACATTAAATTCCAAGAAAAAAAGCACATTTTGTGCTTATTAATAATTTTCAGCTTTTAATTCCATAAAAGATTGTGGATGTTTACAAACAGGGCAAACTGCAGGAGCTTTTTCTCCAACGTAAACATGTCCACAGTTTCTGCAAATCCAAACTTTTTCTTCGCCTCTTTGGAATACTAAATTGTCTTCAATATTACTAATTAAAGTCATATATCTTTCATCATGATGTTTCTCAATATCTCCAACCATATCAAATAATTTAGCGATATCATTAAAGCCTTCCTCACGAGCAGTTGCAGCAAATTCTTTATACATTTCTGTCCATTCATATTTTTCACCATTTGCTGCATCTTTCAAATTTGTTAATGTATCAGGAATACTTCCATCATGTAATTCTTTAAACCAAAGTTTGGCATGTTCCTTCTCATTATTCGCCGTTTCTTCAAAAATAGCTGCAATTTGTTCATAACCATCTTTTCTAGCTTGAGATGCATAATATGTATATTTATTTCTAGCTTGACTTTCTCCTGCAAATGCAGCCATTAAATTAGCCTCTGTTTTACTTCCTTTTAATTCCATTAATAAATACCTCCTATTTCTTAAATTATTATAACGGATTCTACTATTTAAAGTAAAGATATTTTTATTCTTCTATATTCACATTATGATAAATATTCGTTACGTCTTCTACTTCCTCTAAGATTCGCATTAATTTTTGGAAATCTTCTAATTCTTCTCCTGACAAAGTAACTTTATCCTTGGCATAATATCCTGTTTCATCTATTAAATAATCGATGTTAGGAATAAGTGTTTCTAAAGCATCTTTTAACTTATGTTGTATACTTGGATTTACAGAGATAGTAAGAATATTATCTTCCGTTTCAAAGTCAATAATGTCGATTCCCTGTTCTAACAAATTATTAAATACTTCTTCTTCATTATCAGACTTAAAACTTACTAGCGTTAAATAATCATAGTTATAAGAAACAGAATTAGATACCCCTAAACTTTTGTGTACTTTGTTAAAAGCAGCACGTACTTCAGCTACTGTACGATTTACATTATCCGTCATCGTTTTGATAATTAAAGTCGATGCGCCAGGTCCAAATCCTTCATAAAGTATGGTTTGATAATCTTCCCCACCTGCCCCTTTGGCTTTTTCAATAGCACGATTAATGACATCACTTGGTACTTGTTCTTTCTTCGCTTTTTCAATTAATCTACGTAAATTCAAATTCCCATTTGGATCCGTTCCACCATTTTTGGCAATTTGATAAATTTCTTTAGCAAAGCTTGAATACACTTTTGCCTTTGCTGCCCCTGTCTTGGCTTTACTAGCAGCGATATTTGGAAATCTTCCCATAAAATCTCTCCTTTTTTTACCTTTTTATCATATCATAAAATTTTTAATTGATACAGAAATTCATAGACAAAATGCTTTTTTTTCGCATGTTTTTGTAACTTTCTAATCATTTTATATGGTTTATAGATTTGATAATAATCTATATTTTCATTTTGTAGAATATATTCTAAAGATTTTATTACTGCTTGTTTATTGTTTTTGGCATTGAAAAACCCCATAATCCGTTTCCTTTTCTTTTGACTTACTTTTCTAGTAATTATATTATAAAAAAATGCAGGATAGTTTTTAAAGCAATAATGATAACCATCTAATTTTTTTATTACTCTTAAAGTATCATAATAACCCATTTTGATATTTTCTTCTACTGTACTTGGAGAAAAGTTTAAAATACCCCCCAAACTTCTTTTTGGAGTAATTTTAATAATTTCAACATCTTTTAAAAGTTTTCTTTTTCTATTGATAAGAGGATTTAATTCTACAACATATATTTTTTTATACCCTTTTTTAATTAACATATTTACAGGAGTATTATCATAAAAACCGCCATCTAAATAATAATGCTCATCCACCATTTTTTCCATTCGAAAAAGAGGAAGATAACAACTAGCTAGAATATAATCATGTATTTTTTTAGAATTCATATTCTCTTTAAAGATGTATAAAGGCTTTAAATCATGAAGCCGTACTGTACAAAGCCCATAATCCATTTTACTGTGAATAAGTGCCTCTGTATCTAAATGAAGTTCTAAAACCTCTTTTAAACCCTTAATCTCAATACCTCTTCTTTTAATAATGTTTATAAAATGTTTAAAACTTAAAGCAACATACGATAAATCATATTCCTTATTTATTCTCTTTTCTACATATTTAGAATCAAATCCAAGTATTTCTCCAACAGAAATGTTTTTCCAAAATTCTAATAATTCTAATTCTTTTCCACAGGCAATCATCGCCCCATTAAATGCACCAATAGAAGTGCCACATACACCATCAATTTTAATACCAGCTTGTTTTAAAGCATAATAAGCTCCTGCTTGATAAGAGCCTCTTGAACCACCACCTTGCAATGCTAATCCAATCATAATTTCTTTTGCCTTTCTATTCTTTTCTTAAGATATTGGGAAATTTTAGGATGCAATAGTCTTTTATTTTCTGCTTGCACACGTTCAAAAAAAGAATCAATAGAATCATTTTGGTAATGTAAAAGTTCGTTCAATTTTTTATCTTCTTTAAATGTATTTCCAACATACGTATAGGAATTTAAAAATCTATTCCAAAGCATTCGAAAAGAAAATCCATAGTAATCATAAATTTTGCATAATAACTCTTCTTTTGTAATACGACAATTCTTTCCTCCACTTAGAATCTTAATTTTTTTATTTAAAGCTTCTTGCTGTTCAATTGCTTTTACAAAAGCATACGCAACATCACTATTTGTAATAGTTTCAATCTCTTCTCCTTTTTGATAGAAAAATATGGATGGATTACTATGTAAATCCCCTAAAACAAACGGAATACGAAAAATACACCAGTTTTTAATTTTCTTTTTAATTAAATTTTCACAGTTTTCTTTGATCTCACTATAGTAGTCATTCAGAGAATATCCTTTTTTACTATTCACACTTATAGAAGACCCTGCTTTTTCATAAAGTGTTGTAGTGGATGGATAGATTAAAAAACATTCTGGATGGTAAAAATGAATGGCACGTACAATATTTTCTGTTCCAACAAAGTCGATTTTTTCTCCAAAGGTTTTATTTAGATTACATAAAGGAGGCATGATGCCCGCTAAGTGTATGATATAGTCATGCTCTTTTACTAATGCATCCATTAAAGTTGGGTCACAAATATCCCCATAGATAATATTTATTTCTTTACGAAATGCTTTTAATTTTTTATTTGCTTCTTTACTTTTAAAATCCAAAGCTGTAATTTCATACTTGCTTTCACTTAGTAAAAATTTCAAAACCTCTAAACCTATAAAACCAGAAGCACCTGTTACTAATACTTTTTTCATATTCTCTACTTCCTTTATAATAAAAATAATAAAATAGATAGAATAAATCCTATTTTTAAACCTGTTTTTATTTCTTTATTATTTTTATTTCTTTTTATCTCCGGATATAATTCAAACATACTGATATAAACTAACATACCAAGAGTGATAGAAAGTAAAATACCTTCAATCATTGTATTTAGTTCAATCCCTAAAACATATAAAGTAAAAGCACCTAGAGAACTAGAAATAATTAAGAAAAATAAAATCAAATATTTTGTAAATTTTTTATGATTACTTGCATCCATACTTGCAGCAACTTCAATACCTAGAGGAAAATTATGACATCCAACAGAAATGGCCATTAAAAGTCCAAGTTTTAAATCCGTTAGACCTGTTGCATAAATCGTAATTCCTTCCAAAAGATTATGAAGGATTAAAGATACTGCTGTAATCAGTCCAATGTGAAATAAGTGATTGTTATGCTCTTCTAGATTATCCTCTTTCTCACGATGGCGATGATGATGTTGAGGAACAAATAAATCAAGCAATTTTAATAAAGTATATCCTAAAAAAGCAAATATAAGAATTAACACCATATATTTTGAACGTTTAAAAGGATGAAATATCTCATTTATTTCTGGAAGTAAATCAAAAAAAATTAAGTATAACATAATAACAAAAGTAATTCCTGTGGTAAGAGAATTTAATATATTTTTATTTTTAAATAACTTCAGCATAAAAATTCCCAATGCAAAAAAAATACCCACCAGTAATGTTAATAATAATGCTTTGATTGCCATATGAATCACCCTTTTTAATTTTAAACACGAAGAAAAAGAGGTTTCCCCCTTACTTATTTTCTGATACAGGTATTGCTTCTAGGTATATTCTACCTGAAAAACTTCCATTAATTAAATCTATTTGATCTTCTGTTGTTGAATTTTCAAGCCAAAGTCTAAATTCAAGCGTTTGTGTTTCGTGTTTTGGTAATAAAATTGCTGTTGTATTTAATTGAATATCATTAGCTTCTGTTAAGACATTATCTTCTTCTAAAGGGTCTGCTGTATTTTTTCTTACAGCTTCATCAAAACTTCCATTCGCTACCATTGTTCCATCTTGTAACAATTCCCATTTAAAGTAAGAACTATATAAATTTTTAGAAAGTTCAATATCTTTTAAATAAACAAAATATTCTCCCGCAACAGTTGAATCCAGTGGACTAGTTACAGTAAAGGTTAACTTTTCTGCTTTTGTTGCTCTTTCCTCATAATCAATTAGTCTTAATTTTATATTATTAATTGCACTTACTGATTCTAAACTACTTTCTACTTTAAAGATTCCAGAAGTTACTTTGGTTGTAGAAGGCGCTCCAGTAAACTTGGTTGTAAAATAAGCATAAGTACCACTAACGGTAAGAACTATTAAAGCAACGACTAAAATCATTACTTTAACAAGATTTTTTTTGCTGTTATTTAATCTCATAGACTTAACCACCTATTCTTCCTCTACATTATACTAAATAAAAAAGGATTGTACAATCCTTTTTACTTATCTATTACGGAAAAATTTACAACAACCACCTTATTTTCTTCTTTTACTAAGGTAACAATCACATTATTATCATAACCTAAATCTTTTTCATAACTAACTGTCGCAGTTATTTTATAACTAGGGAAGGTTCTATTATTTATTTCATAGGTAGATTCCTCACTAGCAATAATTTCAACATCTTTAACTACTGGTAATTCTTGCTTTCTAGTATTATTGGAATTATCTTCTACTAATTTATACAAAGTATCCATAACTTTATTTTGAAATTTTTCTTTTTCTTCTTCATAAATAAATTCTAAAGCTCCGATATCATACTTGCTTATTTTATTATCAATCGTATATAAATCAATAATAAATAATTCTGCAATCGTCCGAGCATATTCTTGATAATTAATTTCATCACTTTCTAAATTCTTTTTAAGTTTTGAAAACCTTTCTTTATATAGCTTTGTATCACGGTCTTCCAACTGATAATTATATCCAGAAATACGATCTACTACTTCAATCGTATTCGTTGTCGTCTCTTTCTCCTCTTTTTTCCAAAAACAACAGAAAGCAACACCTATTCCAATAAGTACTAAGATAACAACAAATATTATTTTCTTATTCATTTTCTAGTTCCTCTTTCTTTCCATTTATTTCTTCACTATATAATGTTGGTCCTTCATTATAAATTAAATTGTGAACAATCATAGCATTTGATACTTCTAATCTTAATTCAGCATAGTTTTTACAATCTTCAATATAATCTTCATCTATCGTTATTCCTAATTTTGTTATGTAATATTTTTCCGATGCATTGTTATAGTATAAGGAGTTTGTTAAAAAATTACCATTTGGGAAGACTACTATGTTTTTGTTTTTTATGTTAAATATGTCGTGACCTAAAGCAAATTCATTTTTTATACCCAGCATATTTCCAAGTGTAGGAAGAACATCAATCATTCCCATCGCATAATCAACTGTTCCTTTTAATTTTTTTTGTATTCTTTGATTTTTAGACCAAAGAATAAGTGGTGTCTTTCTGTTTAAATCATGTTCAAACGAATTATAGTCATAGTATTCTTCATCTGTTTCTGTATACATTTCCCCTGTTGCAAAGTTCATATTGTACAAAACATTAATTTCAGAACGAGTAAGCTTTGCATCATGATCCCCATAAAAAACAAATACAGTATTATTAAAATAATCAGATTCATTTACATATTCTATAAATTCTCCTAAAGAAATATCTGCATAGTGTGCACTTCGAATGTAGTTCCCTACAGCTGTACCAGATAAATAATCGACCTGCGATGTTGTACCATCTTCATTAATAATCGTTGTAGATAAATCAAATTCTCCATATTTATCTAAGTAAATAAATGGTGTATGATTGGATAATGTAATCATCGTTCCCATATAATTTTTGTTATTCTCTTCCACACTTTCTAAAATAGGTATCGCTTGCTCATAAAAAAGATGGTCTGATATTCCTAAATTAATATAATCTTTATCTTCCTTTTCTGGAACTTCAAATGATTCTCTAAAATACATCTTTTGATATCCCAAATTCGGATGAACAAGTTCACGATTCCACATTGAAGCATAGTTTCCATGCATACTGAATGTATAATATCCTTTATCACTTAATAATTTTGGAATGGTAGTGTAATTACGGTCATAATAGCTAGTAAAAACTATACCACTTGATACAGGAAGCAAAGAAGTTAATAAGGTAAATTCCGTATCGGAGGAAGTACCAGAACTTACTTGTGGATAGAAATTGGTAAAGAACATTCCTTCGCTTGCTAATTTATTAATAGTTGGTGTTACTTCCTCTCCATTAAATTCTAAGTCCATTAAGTAGTCTCCCATACTTTCCATATGAACCAAAATAATATTATATCCGTCTAAAATATTGGTGTACTCATTTTTATTATCGTATTTGTTTTCCTCAGTTGTAAAAAATTCTTTAAATAACTTTGCTGCTTCTTCGTAACCAAATAAAGAACTAATTTTTGGAGTTAATGTTTGAACCAAATCATTTCCTTGATACATAATAATTCCGAATCTCTCCACAATATAAGAACGATTCCATTGTTTCGTTAGACGACTGTAATCAGTTGAAGTTGCAGTCGTTAAGCTATAAGCTAACACAATGATACCTATAAGTAAGGTAGTGGCAAACATTTTTTTACTCTTCTCCACCTTTTCCATAATACTGTAATAAGAGGTAGATGATAGTTTTTTATGAATAAAATAAAAGATGATAGGTAATAACAAATAACTAAAATTTCTAATTGATAATAAATCGTAGATCGCATTGGATACCGATTCCGTTTGTCCAAGACCAGAAAGTTCTCCAAAGGATGCAAAAGAAGTAAAATAAGTATAATAAATATGATTGATAAACTCTGCTAAAGTAAAAATACAAAGCCACGTCATAAAATAAATATATTGATTGCGGTTTTTCATAAAATATCCAACGGACCCAATAATTAAAATTAATGCAAAATCAAAAAGTAACGGTTTTATATTTAAAATGTTATTTACAGTAAATAATCTTATTAATATTGTTCCAATTAAAGAAAGAAGAATATAAGATAAGAAAAGTTTATTGGAATAAATATAAGTAGCAATAGCTCTATGACATTGATTTAAGCTATTTTTAAAGCGTTCTTTCATGTTATCCCTTCTTACTTTAAACATTATATCATTAAAAGTAATTTTTTTAAATTAGCATATTGCTTTTTTTTCTTACTTTTGTTATTATTGAGTCACGCAGGTGTAGTACAATGGTTAGTATACGACCTTGCCAAGGTTGAGATGGCGGTTCGATCCCGCTCACTTGCTCCACTTGAAAAATTTGTTCGAACTTTTCGGACATTGATATAGAAAAGCCAATTGAACGATTGGTATTTTTTATATCCACTAACTTATTTTGATGCTCTGTCAAAATACCTAGGTAGTTAAATATTTTGTCAAACCAAAATATTAATATAAGATAAGGAGGAGATTACATGGCAAGCTTCCATATTCATTTAGCCATTAGTAATAGATTTGCTGAAAAAAATAAAATTACTGATACTACGGCTTTTTTTCGAGGTACTATGGATCCAGATATAACTGAAAACAAAGATGTTTCCCATTATACGGGTTCAAAAAATCGAAGTAATCTTAGCGAGTATTTAAAGCAAAAAGTTTGCTTATATGAATATTTGAAACAAAATGATATTGATTCAGACTATCAAAAAGCAGTTTTTTTACATTTAATTACGGATTATCTATTTTATAATCATTTCTTAGATAAAGAATATATTCGTAAAACCCCTTATCAAAATTATATTAGAGATTTATATTTCAGTTATAATGAAGTAAGTGCTTATTTAATAAATAAATATAACTTAGATTTTAAAGAGTATAATAAAAAAATATCAGAAAATATAGACTTTTATCGAAAAAAAAGAAATGCAAATAATTTTAAACAATGTATTAATATAATACCCTATGATAAACTAGATATATTTATTGAAGAAGTAGCCTCAATTGACATTGATAAATATAAGAATAAAATAATGAAAAATCAAGATAATGTTTTACCATAAAAGCCGTAGATATCTAAGTCATTCATTTTATTTGAAATTTATTCGAACTTTTTAGTTCGATTTTTTAATGCATAAAAAAGATGGATTTTAATATCCAACTCTATCTCGTATAAAATTGTCATAAAGCCAATCTACTTGATATAAACATTCTAAAAGAGCTTCTTCTAACTCTTTTTTAGGCATAGCTTTTATATATTTTTGCATCTTTATTTCTAATTCTTGCTCATATTCTTCAACTTTTCTATTATGTTCATCAATTTCTTCCATAAATTGTTTTGCTTTTTTAGGAAATATTTCAAAGTATAACGCTACCATATGTTTACAAACAACTTTTGTTCCTTCAGCATGTGGACAATTACAGTATGAATTCTTTTTAGGATGCTCTATATCAATAGTAACATCATATGTAGCATCGCTTCCTTTGACTTTTCCATTATATATAGAATTTTCTATATTCTTGAAAGAAAGGACCTTTTTATCATTAAAATAATCATAGCCTCTAAATTGAGATTGTAAACTTGCGCTTCTATATAATTCCATTGGCAACTCCTTAAGCATTTTCTAATGGAATAGGTGCAAATATTTTTACTTTGTTAACATTTATATTCATTCTGAATCATTCTCCAATCTTTTTTCAATATCTTCAATACTTGGTAAAGTATTTTCTAAAAATTCTGGTATCTCTGATAAAATTTTATACTCACTTACTCCAATAGGTTTATTAATATCTTTTAAGGCTAGTTCCGCAGTTACTTTTTTCTTATCTTTGCATAGCAATATACCAAATGTTGGATTATCATTTTCATCTTTGACATATTTATCAACAGCACTTAAATAAAAATTTAATTTTCCTGCATACTCTGGTTTAAATTCAGTTGTCTTTAGTTCTATTACTACATAGCTTCTAACTTTCAAATTATAGAATAATAAGTCTATATAATAATCTTCATTTTCGATTTCTAAATGATATTGCCTTCCAACAAATGCAAAGCCATTACCAAGTTCTAATAATAATTTGGTTATATTAGCAGTTAGTTCTTGTTCTATATCTAGCTCTTTTAAATCCTTATCAGCAGTTATAAAATCAAATATATAAGGATTTTTTAATAACTCTTTTGCTTGCTCATTATTAGGAGATGGTAGTGTTTCATCAAAATTTGTTGTTTTATTTTCAATTAGCGCTTGCCTTTCATACAATTTGCTTGCTATTTGATGAACTATTACAGGTCTTGCCCAGCCATTTTGAATAGATTCTTTTATATACCAAGTTCTTTGTTCTTTATCTTTTACTTGATCCATTATAGTTGTAATCGAAGACCAAGGTAATTTTGCAACATCATGTTGCAAAAATTCATCATTCTCAAATTCAATAGCAAATTTTTGCATGTATCTTAAGTTTCTTGCAGACATGCCTTTTAATGTAGGAAACTCTATTTTTAAATCTTTTGCCAAAGTATCTATAAAAGAAGACCCCCACCTATTATTTTCAATTAATTTTAAACCGATATTGTAATACATTAAAACTAAATCTTTATTAGCGTTTTCTACTATCTTATTTCTAGTAGTAATTAAAGTTTTCTTAATATCATTCAATACTTCAAAATATTTATCATTATTTTCTAACATAATACCCTCCATTTATAAGCATTCTTGTTTATATAAGTATACTATACTTATTAGAATATCTCTATACTCCCATTAAAAAAAATACTAATATCTGCTATAATAGTGTTTACGTGTTGAAGCACATGGCCTGAAACTTTTTTCATAACGGTCAAAAATACCTAAAATATAAATATTTTGTCACAAACAAAATAAAGGGAGAAATTATGAATACTATACAATTAGCTAAAAATATATCTTATATGGTTCAAAATGGTGATTATGTTGCAGGACATGCTATTTTTAATAGAAGTGATACAATTGATAATACTTTACCAAATAAAATATTAAAAAAAGGTCTTACTATACAAGATGCTTCACATGGTCTTTTATTCACCTCTAGATATTTTAGATTGTCATATGAAGAATGCTTGCATAATTTACGTGCTTTTATAGAAGATACTTCTAGTGCAGTAATAATCATATCTATTCCTAAGGAATTATTATCAACATATGAGTCAAAACATTTTACATCTTGTGATAAAACTTCTATTTTACTTGAATTAACCGGTGAAGTATCAAGTGATTATAAAGATATATATGGAAATCCAACAAATATAGCATTGCTACCACCAATATTTATATTAGGATATCTTGATATACAAAGAGATATATTTATTGAAAATCCTAATTATGCTTTTTATGATAATATTAGAAATGCGAATATATCTAAATTAAAACCGGATTTTGATAAAAAATATGAAAAAATATTAGAAGAAAGCCAACATGATTTACCAAAAATGCTGTAAATATTTACTTCATTCGCTCCATTTAAAAACAACTTACGAATTGTAAAAGATTCGTGAATTGTTTTATATAAAATTATCTAAAAAATAGGATTGCAAAATTGCAGTCATTTTAAAATTTATTATTAAAAATATGTGAAAACAAGTGGTTCTTATGTCCTAACTAGCACTGAAAAACTACTCTCGTAAATTTTCTGTCACAGAAATTCCTATGCCCTTACTTATATTATAAAAAAACGTTATAGAATTTCACATTTAATACTATTTTTTATATTACTTTTAAAATTAAATGCATCTTCTATAGTTCCTACTAATGTTCCATAATGTATAGGTATCACTATCTTAGGTTCTATTTCATTGGCTAAATGTGCCGCTTCTTGATAATTCATTGTGAATGTACCACCAATCGGTAAAAAAGCAATATCACATTTAACTTTTCTTGCTTCATCAGTTATATCTGTATCACCAGCAATATAATATTTTATATTATTAACTTTTATAATGTATCCTACCCAATTATTTTCTTTAGGATGATAGTTCTTATTAATGTTATATGCTGGTATTGTCCAAAAACTTATATGCTCTATTTCATAAGTATTATTAGGCAATACACGAATTATATTCTCTTTTTCAAATCCCAATTGTAAAGTCGCTTCAAATAAATCATCAGTAACTATAATTTTAGTATTACTTTTCATACATTTTTTTATATCTTCTATTGAAAAATGGTCATAATGATTATGTGTTATAA
>CAYSFO010000033.1:0-15979 GCA_964430695.1 uncultured Muribaculaceae bacterium
ACACGTATAACGTGTGGTTTTTTAGTTTGAACCATAGGTCAAACTAAAATAAAAAACTACTATACAGTAGTTAATTCAACAGTTGCGACATCTATTGCTTGAAGGCCTTTAGAAGTTTCAATTAATTTAAAATCTACGATGTCTCCTTCTTTTAATGTCTTGTAACCTTCTTTCGAAATAGCTGAATAGTGAACAAAGATATCTTCTAGATCGTTACATTCAATGAAACCGTATCCTTTTTCATTATTAAACCATTTGACTTTTCCGCGCATTTACTAACACCTCTCCTTCTTACTCATGAATTAACAATACCACTATCACAAACCATAAACAATAAAATGCGTTCGACAAAATATGCAGTATGCATTTGTGACACTTGATAAGATTATCACAATATGAAAAGCGTTAACAGCTACTTTTGTCTCAAATATAAAAAATTATTGTTTAAATTTATCTGTCGTTAGAAAATTTTTAATTCATATTCTTTTAAGACTAAAAATTTTTTTATTTATACATTTAGTCGATTTTTGTCTTTAAAAAGTGATATTATTCTTTCGGCGTAGGTGAGTTATGAAAGAAGTATTTGTTAATAATTCAATAAACTATTTAGTAAAAAATAATGCTTGTTCTAAAGAACAGATGAATGTTTTTCGATATACTTTAGAGTCATTATACTCTTTAGTGACTAAAACAAGTGCTGTACTATTACTTTCTATTCTTTTAGGAACTTTTAAAATTACAATTCTTTCCCTATTTCTATACGGAGTATTAAGAGGTTTTACTTTTGGCATTCATGCCTCAAAAAACTTATATTGTTGGATTACAACACTGTGTGTATATATAGTTTTTCCTTTTATTATTAAAACGTTTGTTTTTCCAAACCAAATTTTAATTGTTTTAGACACAATTGCTATTCTGGCGATTCTTTTATGGGCTCCAGCAGATACACCTGCTCGGCCTTTATTAAATAAGAAAAAAAGAGTTATGAATAAAGTTATTTCCTTTGTTTTGTCCACAAGTATTCTTTTATTAAGTCTCTTTATTCGTAATCAAGATTTTAATGAAATTGTTAGTTTTGTACTTCTACTAAATATGGTTTGTATTTGTCCACTTACTTATAGATTATTTCATATTCAATATAACAATTATAAATACTATCATAAATAAATTTTGGTTTAAATAGATAATATAGATATTTAAACGCGGAAGGAGGGAAGTCAAATGGCAGTTATATTTGCAAGTATGCTTTCAGGATTAGCAAGTGTTGTTAATAATGGAGTTTCAACTTTTTCACTTTTTTGGATTTGGGATGAAACAGAATGTCCTGAAGAAATGCTTTAAAAAACAAAAACACGCCTTAGCGTGCTTTTTTTAGTTGCAACTCTATATAATAAAAATCATTTATAATACTTATTTCTTCTTTTATTAGATGATTTCTTTTAATAGAAAATAATCCGAGTCCACTC
This sequence comes from uncultured Muribaculaceae bacterium, assembly GCA_964430695.1. Lineage (GTDB taxonomy): Bacteria > Bacillota_I > Bacilli_A > RF39 > UBA660 > MGBC108787. Next base: position 1,467 of record CAYSFO010000033.1, read on the forward strand.
CCTCGATTCTTCGTTGAATAATATTTATCACCAATTTTGTCTAAATCTATATTATTACAATAATTATTTCCTACTTTTATATATATGTCATTTTCATCCTCATATAAATCCATAGTAATAATTGGAGTTTTTGTTTCTTCACTTGCTTCAATTGCATTATCTAGAGCTATTCCTAGACATTCTGAGATACTATTAAAAGATTTTGGTTCTAATTTAATAAATGGATCTTCTTTTAAATTATTATAAATCAACACATCATACTTCTTATTGTACAATTTTTCTGCCACAATTCCTTTAATTCCATTTGGAATATTGTATATATTATTATTTCGAATACTAAACGTTGTTTCTTCTTCTAATAATTCATCAATCAAAGCATTTACTTTTTTATTGCCAAAGGTTTTCATCGCCGACAATTTATGTTTGATATTATGCTTATATATTTTATATTCATCTAAAAATTTACCATATTTATCATTGTAGTCTATTAGCTTGTTATTTGATATTTTTAGCATTTCTTCATTATATCTTGAGCGAATGATTGATATAAATAGAATTACAAAAATTATAACTAAAACTAATATTAACTGCAAAGAATTATGATTGTCGAAATTGGATACATTAATTATGCCTAAAGCCGCTATAGTAATAAATATTAAATAGATTATATTATAAATTGTTTTGTTTTCTGTAAAAATATTGCTTAATTTTTGAAAAAAGTTTCTAAGAATATTAATTGATAATAATATATTTCCGCCAATTACTTCTAATAATGTTATTATTAAATTAATATATGTTAGAGAATTTGCTGAAGTGCTATTTGTTATTATTCCACTATATAATAAGGCATTTGTTATAATTAGTTCCATTAAACCAAGAATTAAACATATTAAGATATAACTCGTTATTATCCTTTTCCAATTATCTTTAAATACCAATTTTAATTCTCCACTAAAAATAATAAAATTTAATACAACTTTTATTCCAATTATATGAATTGAAACTGTTAATAAATTTAATATAGTCGCTATCAATGCATAAAAAATATTTTTAAAATTAAATATCATTTTATAATTATTTAATTTTGCATACCCTAAATCATAAAATATCATGCATATAAAAGTAATTATTGTATATAATCTCATATCAACTATTTCTGTCATTTGACTCCTCAACTTCCTTTTTATACTTTTTAGATAACATTGGTACTTTTTCATTTGTGTTAAGAATAAAGTAACCTTTTGACCAGTTATATTCTTCTACTCTATCGGTATTTACAATACATGCTCTATGCACTTGTTTAAAACGATCATCTAAGAAATTTAAAGAATCTGCTAAACTTAAGTTTAGAGAATAACTCGTTTTATCTGTATTAATAATGATTTTTCTCTCTTCTTTATCACGATAAATATATGTAATAGAACGATAGAAAATTTGAATGTTTAAATTTCTACTATTAAACTTGAACATCTTATTATCAAAATTTCTTTTGAAAATCGCTTTTAAATCTTTTTTGAGTCTAGGTTCCATATCATGAAATTTTTCTATAAAATCAAATACTTCATAAACACTACGATAAGCTGTTTCAAACATTTTATCGTGATTTGTTAAGAAAATAATTTCACTTTCCCAATCATTATCTCTTATAAATTTAGCTATATCTATCCCACTAACTTTTGATTCTAATTCAATGTCCATAATATAAATTTTGCGTTCCGAATTATCTTTGATGATTTCTTTCAAAGCTGTTGTGTATTTCGTAAAGTAATCCACCTTAATCTCTTCGTCTTTAAAAATATCCATTTCTCTTAAAATCTTCTTAATTAACATTTGTGTCTTTTTGTCATCCTCAACAATTATAAACTTTATCATACTTCATCTTCCCCAACTAGTTTACTATTTGCAATTATATCATAGATTCTAAAAAAAAATACAAAATATTTTATTTTTTGTATTCTTCTAATAAATAACTTTTATAAAATTCGGAGAATGTCGCTGGTACATTAAAATTTTTGTTAATATATTCCACCATTGTAGGTATATTTGAATGATTTCCAAAAACAATTATTTTTCTAGGTTTATAAAAATTTGTTAATAAGTGATTGATTACTTTTCCTATATTGTTATTGAATATTTGTAAATTAACTCTTAACAATTTGGACTTATTTTTTTTCATATAATAATAGTCAATATAGTTATTTGTTATATTCATAAAACTTGTATCTTTATTTAGTTTTACTATATCTTCTATATTTTTAATTTCTATTTTTTTGAAATAATCATTTAGTACTTCTTGAAAAGTTTCTAATTGTACTTCCGTTATTAATTCATTTTTAATGAAACATAAATTCCAGCCGAAAAGAGGGATTTTTATATGATTTTTATTTAAGAAATCATTAAATTCATTATAAAACATATTTTTATTTGTTATTTGATCTTCTTTTAAGCTTTTAAAGGTTTGTTCTATCACTTTGTTTTTAGTTATATTTAAAAGTAATAGTTCATTATCACATACATACATTACAAAATGAATTTTTTTCATAATTATCACTCACACTTTTTTGCATATTTTTCTTTTGTCTTTTCTCCTCCTTTGATATGTCTTGTTAATAAGTGTTCATTTAAAATTGTTTTTATTTGGCTATCCAACGCAGGAGAAATCTTTTTTAAACGTTCTTGCATATCTTTATGTACTGTACTTTTACTTATATTAAAATGCTCAGCTACTTCTCTAATGGTAGCATTTGTTTTTATTAAGTATTCTGCTTCTTCTTTTACTCTAGTTGTGATTTTTTTGTTCATTATTTAAACAACCCCTTGATAAAATATATTTTTATAAGGGGTCTTCTATTCTTAATTTAATTCATCAATATTCATAGAATAAAAATTTTCTGGATTTAAAACTTGACCATTGTAATTGACTTCAAATAACATTGAATTTTCTTCTGTACAGAATTTATTATTGTTACTTTTTCCTAGGACATCTCCCCCTGCAATGGTATCGTTTATCTTAACTTTTACATCTTTTAATCCATAATAGATTGTCGTTAAGTTTGTGTTATGAGATACATAAACTACTGTATTTAAAATCTCATCTTCTTTCACATCAATTACAGTTCCATCTAAACTGGCTACAACGTCAAATTCTTCATTACTCGCATATACAACACCACTATTTTGGAGATATGTATTTTCGTAATAAATTAAAGAATTTCGTTGTTCTTCTTCTGAACCATCTTTATCGTAAAATGATTTGTTTATACTTACTTTATCACTAGTGTATGGTTTTGAAATTGTAGTTTGTGACGTATTTACAACGGGTGTCACTGATTCTATTAATGAATTCATCACATATGCTTCATCAAGTGCATCCGCAGGTTTTAAGTTTTTAGGAATAAACATTAAAGAAATCATTATTACACAAATACTTATTACAAATAAAGTTGGTTTCACGTATCCTTTCAATTTTCTATTCGTCATATCAATCACCTTCCTAGTAGGTAGTTTCGCCCAAAAGGTGGATAATTATACCAATTTATTTATTGAAATATCGTTATAATAATAATTTAAAATTTCTTGGTAGGTAAAACCTTCCTTCGCCATACCATTTGCTCCGTATTGGCTCATTCCAACTCCATGCCCATATCCTTTAGTTGTAATGGTAATATTGTTGTTATCAACATTGATTTTAAAATCAGTAGATCTTAAGGATAATAATTGTCTAATTTGTGTTCCTAAAAATTCCTGATTGTTGATAACTAAGCTTTCTACGCGATTGGTGAGATTGCGTTTTATGTTACTAATGTTGATAACTGTGCAATTTGTAAGATTTAATTTATTACAAAATTCATTTTTAGTAAAACTTGTATTTACAGAAAAGTTATTTAATTGTTCGTTGTCCCAGGAAGAAGAGACAGATTTAATATAAGGAAGAGATTCTTTAAAAACAGATTGCGCATCTTCGGTGATTCCATTACTCATAGCAAAATAAAATGCTTCAATAATTTCCCCGTCATAGTACATCACTTCTTTTTCAGTAGCTGTAACAGCTTTTGTTACTTTTTCTAAATAGTACGCATATTGGTCTTGCCATTTTTCTTTCATTTCTTCTTTGGTGATATACGCTTGGTTTGTTACGTCATTTAATATATCGTAGTCTTGATTCTCGTTTGTATTTATTTTATACATGGCATAGGTCCTTGAGGCGACTGCTTGCGCTTTTAAAGCTTCTTCATGAAAGGATGCAGGCATTTCCGCTGCTAAGACACCGATTAAGTATTCTTCTAAATTTAATTCTTCTATTTTATTCTCTTGTGTTTTTATTTTGATTGTATCTTCTGTCTCAAAAAAAGAGTGATCAGTTTCTTTTTTGGTACTAATCACTACAATCAATATGAAACTTAAAATGACTACTGCTCCTAATAGTATTTTATTTTTCATAAACGCTCCTTATATTATTTTGCTAATTTCCAGAAAATCAAAAATAAAGTTTGTTAGAAGATAAGCTAAAATCAAACTCATTATTATCACTAATATTCTAGTTTCCACCACTTTATTCTTTTTTATTATTTTTTCAAAATTAATAGTACTTAATGCATATGTACAAAGCATTATATCAAATACATATATAAATAGCTTATAATTCATTATATTCGCCACGCTCATATTTCATGATTTTATCCACTCTTCTTTGATGGCGTTCATCGTTAATCACTTCAGCAGTTAAAAAGGCATCAATATAACTTTTTATATTTCCCATGTCGTCTGTATAGTTAAAGGTCATTACATTGGCACCATTATCATTTCTGCATAATGTAGCATCTTCTACAGAGTTTACTTTGGCACATCGAATTCCACGAACTTTGTTGGCTGCTATGGACATTCCAATACCTGTTCTACATACTAAAATTCCTACTTCTGCTTCTTTATCCACCACTTTTTCACAGACTTTAAATGCAAAATCGGGATAATCGTCTGTTGGCGTATTTTCTGTACTACAGTCAATTACTTTATAATTTTTACTCATTAAATATTCAATTATTTCCTTTTTATATTCGACACCACGATGGTCACTTGCAATTGCTATTTTCATATTTTCCTCTCTCTATCACCCAAATTATACCACAAAAAAACTGCTTATGCAGCTTTCTTATCATTATTTAAACCATATTTACGGTTAAATTTTTCAATATTTCCAGTTCTTTTTGTACTTCCTTGTTTTCCTGTATAGAAAGGATGACATTCACTACAAATTTCCACTTCAATATTTTCTTTTGTAGATTTCGTTTTAAATGAAGCACCACAAGCACATTTGATTGTAGTTTCTTTCATTTCTGGATGAATATTCGCTTTCATAATACGCTCCTTTCGCCATACCTAATCCTAGGCATAGATTCTCTCATCTTTTGTATTATATCATATTTAAATAAATTGGCAATCCTTAATTCAATTATATGAATTTAGAAGAAAATAAGTCATAATAATTAACGAGTTTGAAAACTATCTAACGTTTGCAATATTTCTTCTATTTCTACAGAATTTTCTGTGTCATCTTTATATGATAATAGTGCGTTATTTAATTCCGAGTCATTCATTTTAGATAATAGATCAAATAATTGATTTAGAGGTAGTGGATAATAAGATAAATTTATAAGAATTTCTTTTGCTTGTTCTAAACCATATCTTTCAACTATATTTATTTTAAAAAGTTCTTGACCATTTATATTAAAATTTCCTAAATATTTTCCTCTTAAAAATTGATAATATTTCATATATTCTTGAAATGATAAGGTTTGTCTTTTTAAATAAGTAACTTCTTCTCCATCAATATTATGTATAGTAGGGATTTTTTCTTTTACTAATGTTGGATTGTAATAGATTTCTTTTAATTCTTGAGGAGCATTTGCATCTAAAAAATAAAATGGATATTTTTCTTTATATGCTTTGTCAAAAGTATCTTCACTGTACCAAAAATAGACATTTCCCTCTCTAGAATCATGAAAAGGCGATAAGTCACCTTCTACATTGTTTCCTTTTAAATTAGCTTTATTTAAAAACAAGAAACAATCGCCATATGACATAAGAAGTGGTAAGCTGTCATTTTCCATTTTTCTTCTATGTCCAAATGGTACAAATATATTTCTTAAATTGATATAACACCCAACATTTTCTAAATTAAGATTTTGAATATCTCCGCCAAGTGTGATTAATTCACTAAAATCAAAATCTGTTTTTCCACTTTTTAACGCTTCTCTGTATCGGTCTAATGATTTTATTTTTACGGGTTGTTTTTCTTCCTTTTCAATAGGTTTAGGCAGACAATCTTTTTCGTCTACAAAATGAGCTGTTTCATGATTTTGTTTAATTGTTACATTTTTTTGAAATTGCTCAAAATCTTGTTTGCTATATCCTTTAATATATTTATAATATAAATATTCTAATATGGCTTTTAATTTCATAATTTCCCTCACTAAATTTAATTTTGTCTATTATTATACAGGAAAATAAAGTAACTTCAAGAAATTTTATTTAAATTTTAAATGATTGCTATTGTGCTTTCTTCCAAAGATTTTTTTATTTTATTAAAAATATATTTTTGGCCTTTGTAATTTAGATAATAATCATTTTTACTAGTAAAGTATTCTTTAGAATTGTTAATTTCTTCTATGTCTATATACGTTACATTATATTTTTTAGCTAATTTCTTTAGTTCTTCATTAACTTTGGTTATTTTTGTTTCATTGATTAAGTTGGTTTGATAGAGACTTATTATATATATTTTTTTGTCATTTAACTTTGTTATGATTCTTAGTAACTCTTCATATTTATTTAAGAATCCTGTTATTTTTGTTGAACCTAATGTATTCTTTTTTGCATAGTTATTTAATTCATCCATTCCAAGCGCAATCGTAATAATACTTGCTTCTTTAATTGCTTGTTTTAGTTTAATTTTTTGGTCTATGTTTACTATGTTGTTATTTATTTTTGATAATAAACTAGTGACTGTTTCATCTACTTCATTGAAGTTTTTATAGTAAATTCCTAAATCGTTTTCTTCGTTTAGAGATTCTGTTAAATAGTCGTTGTAGTCATAGCCTTCTACATGGTAAACAGTCATTCCAGTTGATATACCGTCGCCAAGGGCTAAGACATTTGTTTTATCTTTATCTGTATGAAAATAAATTAGAGATGTAAAAATTACTCCTAATATAATAATGATTGTTATTTTATATTTCATTTTTCCCCCAATAAAAAATAGTAGTTTGTACTACTATTCTATTTCTTTAATACTGATATTAGCACCAACATTGGATAATTTGTTTACTAGTTGGTCATAACCTCTTAAAATATATTGAATATTGGTAATGGTTGTTTCTCCTTTTGCAGTTAATGCAGCAAGGAAAAGAGTTGCTCCTGCTCTTAAATCGCTTGCTTGTACTTCTGTTCCTATAAAATTGGTTGGTCCAGTGATTGTTTCTATATTTTTGTCTATTTTAATATTTGCTCCTAATTTATTTAAATATTCTACATGCCCCATTCTTTTTTCATAAATGGTTTCTTCTACATGAGACACACCATTGGCATGCGTAAGTAAAACACAAATTGGTTGTGCCAAATCGGTTACAAATCCTGGAAATACTTCTGTTTTGATATCTACAGCTTTTAAGTTTTGGCACCTGTTAATTGTAATCTCATTTTCTCCTACTTCAAATTCGACATTCATTTCTTTTAGTTTGTTTAATAATGCTTGTAAATGTTCTGGAATAATATTAGTTATTTTTAAATTGTCTCCAAGTAATGCTCCTGCGATTAAATAGGTTCCTGCTTCGATTCGATCTGGTATGGCTTCAATTTCAGCCCCATTTAATTTTTCTACGCCTTGAATTTTAATGGTATCTGTTCCAGCACCTTCAATCTTTGCTCCCATGTTATTTAAAAATTCTGCTACGTTTACAATTTCTGGTTCTTTGGCAGCATTATGAATGATTGTTTCTCCTTTGGCTTTTGTTGCGGCAAGCATTAAATTCACTGTTGCTCCACAACTTGGGAAGTCTAAGTGTATTTCTGTGCCTATTAACTCTTTGGCATCAATAATAAATTTTTCTCCTTCCATCGTTATGGTTGCTCCCAGAGCTTCAAATCCTTTTAAATGAAAATCAATTTGTCTTGCCCCAAAATTACATCCTCCCGGAAAATAAATTTCTACATGTTTAAATCTAGATAATAATGCTCCCATAAAATAGTAAGAAGCTCGTAGTTTACTCGATAGTTCTTCTGGGATTGTTGCGTTTATTATATTTTTAGAATTAATTTTGATATAGTTTTCTTCTTCAATAATTGTACCATTTAATAATTCAATAATTTCTTTTAATACTTTAACATCTGTTATATTAGGAATATTATAAATTTTTGTTTCTTCATCTGATAAAATAGCTGCTGGTAAAAGAGCTACGGCACTATTTTTAGCACCATTTATTCTGATTGTTCCAGATAGTAAATTACCTCCCTGTATCACTATTTTTTTCATCTTATCACGTTCCTTTAATTATTTTTAATATATTATTTTATTATATGTTTGTCAATTCGTGGGCGTTAATATTTACATAAGTGAAATAGCCCAATACTAATTAAAAGAATGGTACCAAAGATGGTTGCATATACACCTAATAGTTGGTTTGCATATTTTCCAATTAATAAGCCAATATAAGTAAAACAAAAACTTGTTACAGAAAAAATCATTACCGCCATTAGCATATTGCTCGTAATTGCTGTTAGGCCAATTCCTGTTGAAAAACTGTCTATGGATACTCCAATGGCTAGTATAATCATATTCCATAATTTTAATTCTTTTGGCTTTTCATCTGGATGGATTATTTCTATTAACATTGTTATTCCTAAATAGATAAGAATGATCCCTAAAAGGAAATTGCTTTTTAACATAAATAATTCGACTAATTTTTTTCCAATACATGTGCCAATTAAGGGCATGATAAAATGCATAATTCCAACAATTATTGAAAATAATAAACATCTTTTTTTGGATAAATTACTTGTACCTATTCCTAAAGATAAAGAGAAAGTATCCATACTTAAAGCTACCGCTATCATAAATAAGGTAATGATTTCTTTCATAAAAAATCCTCCTAGTTAATCATACTAAGAGGAATTTAAGAAAATTACATATATTTTTGAAAAATGTCTTTCACGAATAAGCTATAATCTACATCATCAAGTTCACTTTCGCTTGCTTCCATTAAACATAGAGGAGGAAATAAAACACACCACCAGTTATCTCCTTGTCCACTTCCTAATGATACAACTAAAGATTCATACATGCCACTTTCATATTTTACTCCTTTATATGTTTTTTCTGGGAAGTAGTTATTTCCATAATTAATATCATAAGAGATATTGTAATTTTTCATCATATTTTTTATTTCAGGAATTTTTTGGTTTACTATATCACTTGCCTCTTTTTTGTTGTTTGCAGTGATTAGGTCATTTTTTAAAATATTTTCTATATTATTTTTTATTTCCATCTTTGTTGCTTGTTCTTCAAACGTATTGCCACTTGCAATGACACGTAAACGAATCGCATCATTAGGAATTATAAATTCTTCTTGCTTGTTATTTATTAAAAAAATTAAAGTAAATAAAAATAAGACTATAATTATTTTTTTCATTTTATCACCTAAATAATTATGTCTTACTTTTTTATTTTTTATTCATTTTAATGGTTTTCATTGAAAAGTGCTTCCATATTCGCTTTTCTATTATGTTCAATTTGTACCCATTTTAAGTCTTTTTTAAATAAACAAATGGCATTGATTGGAATCCATGTTAGTATAAATATTGTGAATAAAAATATGCCATGGATTGTATCTTCTACATCACGATTGTAATAAAGAATGACAAAGATATTTAAAATGACTCCAATTAAGTAACTAATCATAAAGCATATGTATCCTAATGAGAAGAAGTAGGAGAACACATCATTTAGCTCAATTCCTGCCATATGAAAAATTGATAACAAGCATGTTAAAACTACTGATAACATCTGAACGTAAGGAGCAACTGTAAATAAAAATTTATCAATACAAGAGAAATCTTTATCTTTTATCCATTTAGCAATTAATTCACGACGGTATATGCGATTGCATTCAATTATACCTTTACTCCATCTGCTTCTTTGGTGCCAAGAATCTATGAATTTTGTTGGTTGTTCATCATAGGTAATAGCATCTTCTACATAAGCAATATCAATTCCTTTTAATACACATTGAATGGATAGTTCAATATCTTCTGTAACCGTTTGAGGCTCGAATCCTTCATCCATTAAGCTTTTTGCTACCATGAAACCTGTACCATTGATTGCTGCAGCTGCATGGATTCTCATACGAGATTTATTAAAGAAAAAGTTTTGAATGTAATAAAATAAAGAATAGCTTGCACTTAACCAGTTGTCTTCAATATTTTTACTATCTTTTCTACCTTGAGCAACTTTATATCCTGATAGATAGGTATTGTTCATTAGTTTTAAAAATTCAGGATGAACGATATTGTCCGCATCAAATACAATATAAGCATCATAATCTTTTTTCTTTAGCTTTTTAAATGTATATTTTAATACATCTCCTTTTGATTTTACTGGAATATCTATATTAATAATTTTAGATCCCGCTTTTTTGGCTACTTCTAATGTATTATCTGTACAATTATTAATTAAAGAATAGATATCATATAAGTCATCAGGATAATTTTGATTTTTTAAACTTTTTATTAAATCTTCAATGACTAACGCTTCATTTCTAGCAGCAATCAGTACGGCAAATTTTGTTCTTGCTCGATAAGAATAAATGGGCTTTTCATCTTCTTTTTTTAAGGCAAAAAGACCAGTTATTACAAAATATATACCATATAAAAGAGTGATAATAAACAAAATATAATAAATAAACTGAATCATTTTTTTACTCCTTTATTAATACAATTTTAGTTTCTTTAAGTGACATTAAAGTGACTTTGTTTTATTAATCCTATTTCATTTTATAGTTTCTATTATGTATTGTCAAGTTTTCTATATGAAATTATACGCTCAATACATTTATTTTTTGATTAAAAATTATCTTTAATTTATTAATAATTTAAATGAGACATTATATTTTGCTATCAGTAAAAATCAAAAAAGAACACTAATCATGTTCTATAAATATATATCTATCTTTTCCACATAAATCTTTTTCTAAAGTAATCGTAGAGGTTGGAAATTTTTTATTTGCTAAATTATAAATTTCTTGCCCTTGGGTTTCTCCTATTTCAAAAGCAATTAATCTTGGTTTATTATTAATTTTTTCTAAAATTTTCTTATAAAAGAGTAAACCCTTTTCTTCAGCATATAAAGCAATTTTAGGTTCATAATGTACAGAGTTATCCACAATTTCGTCTTCTGCTATATATGGAGGGTTAGATATAATAATATCAAAATCTTTAGGTAGTTTCTCTTTTAAAATATCTATTTGTTGAAATTGCACCTTTGTATTGTTTTTTTCATTATTTTGTTTGGCCACTTTTAGAGCCTCTTTTGAAATATCCACTCCAAAGCAATTAAAATTCGTATTTTTAGAAATGGCAATGGCAATACAACCGCTTCCTGTACAAATATCTATCATATTTAAAGTTTCCTGTTTACAATTATTTATTCTTTTTAATACTTTTTCTACCAAATATTCTGTTTCAAAACGAGGAATTAAAACATTTTCATTGACATCAATCTCTGTATTTAAAAAATCAACACTCCCAATTAAATATTGAACGGGATAGCCATTTTTTACTTTTTTTATTTTTTCTTCAAAATCATTTGGGTATTTTTCCTTTAATAAACGTATGTCGTTATCCGTCAGCGTTTTATTTGTAAACATTATTCCCCTTCAAGTTTACGTCTTTGGTCTTCGGTAATTAAAGCAGTAATAATTGGTTCTAAGCCACCATCCATTACTCGGTCAAGTTCCATAATAGAAAAATTGATACGATGATCTGTTACACGATTTTGAGGATAGTTATAGGTTCTTATTTTTTCAGAACGATCTCCTGTTCCGACTTTACTTTTTCTTTCTGCAGTAAGTTCGCTATTTTTTTGTTGTTCTAAGTTATCATAAATTTTTGATTTTAAGATTTTCATGGCTTGTTCTTTATTTTTCATTTGGCTTCGTTCATTTTGACAAGTAACTACTGTATTTGTTGGTAAGTGCGTAATACGTACAGCAGAGTTAGAAGTATTTACAGATTGTCCTCCTGCTCCACTACTATGATAAACATCTATTTTTAAATCACTTTCTTTAATTTCTATATCAATATCTTCTACTTCTGGCATTACAACTACAGTTGCTGTTGATGTATGCACTCTTCCTTGTGATTCTGTTTCAGGCACTCTTTGGACACGATGAGCTCCACTTTCATATTTTATTTTTGAATAGACATTTTCTCCTTTAACCATATATTCTACTTGGGAAAAACCACCACTGGTACCTGGAATTTCATTAATCATTTCTATTTTCCAATTGTTTTTCTCCGCATAGTAATTATACATTCTGAATAAGTCGCCAGCAAAAATATTAGCTTCATCTCCTCCAGCAGCTCCACGAATTTCCATAATAACATCTTTACCATCATTTTCATCTTTAGGAATTAATAATACTTCTAATTCTTTTGTTAACAATCCTAATTTTTCATTTTGTTCTGTTAATTCTAGTTCAGCCATTTCACGTAATTCCGGGTCATTCATTAAACTTTTTGCATCAGATATCCTTGTCATTGTTTCTTTATACTCTTCATATTTTTTGACAATTGTTTCTAAATCGCTTTGTTCTTTAGAAAGTTTACTTACCTTTTTAAAATCTTGCATTACTTCTGGATTCATTAATTCTTCTTCTATGTCATGATATCTTTTTAAAATTGCTTCTAGTCTTTCTTCCATATACATCCTCTTTCTAATTCATACTGTAAATTATAATCTTCTAATAATTACTCTATTATTTATTAAACATTCGTATAACTATCCATACACCATTGTTCACAATTTTTAATTCTTAAGCCATTATCTCCATTGTCTTTATCATAAGCAAATGATTTTAATAATTCACAGGGAAAATTTTTACATTCTCCACAAAAATTACTTTTTTTATTTTCACAACAATTTTTTATAGGACATTCATCAGCCCAAAAAGGTTTTGTTATGTTTATACACCCTTCGCACTTTTTTTCTTTTTTAAAAACACATACATTGCATTTTATGCCACATCTTGATTCTATACAATCTGTTTTCATACTACTGCTTCCATTTCTATTTATTTTATTATTTATAAAGAAAAAGAATAGTTATAACATTGATTCTTCTTCATCCTCATCTATTACAACTAAATCTTTTAAATCATCTTCCGAGTCATCCTCTTCTTCATCATAGAAAATATCTTCTTCCTCTTCTTCCATTTCTGGTTCTTCTACTTCATCTATACTTACATCTTCTTCATCATCTATGACTATTTTTTGTACATGACGACTTTTTAAATCCCATGAGCCGTCATCTAACATGATAAATCTTTTATCTAATGTTAACATTTCAAAAAAGTCTCCAATTTTTTCTTCAATCGTTGCAGATGATAAATTGATTAACTTTCCAATTTCATTAAATAAGTCAATGATTTTCATTTTCTTCTTTTTTTCTGTAAGTAAAACGAATGCTATATCATCATAAGACATATTCTCTAATTCTTCTTTGCTTATACTTTTTAATCTCATTTTGTTTCCTCCTACATTTTTTCAGGAATTTCAATCACTAAAATATCTAATAAATCGCGAATGATTTCTGTCGTTAGATGCAGTAGTGTTATCCAATCCTTTTTTTGATTTTTATTTTCTAGATTATTAATATGATTATTTTCATAAAATGCGTTTACTAAAACACATATCTCATACAAATAATTTGCTATGATCGAAGGCATCCTTGTTTTAAAGGCAAAATCTAGAGCTTCTTCTAACTCTAAAATTTTCATTCTTAGGTCTCGATCGTGAACATTATATATTGTTTTCTCTAAGTTGTCTACTAAACTTTGATTATTTTTAATAATTTTTTTCGTTCTTAAGTATGTATACAAAATATAAGGACCTGTTTTTCCAGTTACTTTTGAAAATTTATTCATATCAAAAATGTATTCTTTTTCGCGATTGTTTTGTAAATCTGCAAATTTAATTATGGAATTTACAATCTTGTTTAGATCTTTTTCCTTGTATTCTTCATTATGATTCTCATCATTTAAAAATATCTCTTTAATACTGTCAAAAAATTCACTAAGTCTTGGTGTATTGCCATCTCTAGTTTTAAAAGGCTTGCCATCGGGACCATTGATGGTTCCAAGTCCTAAAAATTCGCAATTGATTTGTTTTAAATTTTCTAATTTTTTACTAACACGGAAAACTTGGGTAAAATGAAGACTTTGACGGTTGTCAGCTACATAAAGAAT
>CAYSFO010000034.1:0-15969 GCA_964430695.1 uncultured Muribaculaceae bacterium
TCATACACTTCTTCTGCAAAAGAAGGAGTCCATTCAGAACCTTTTATCCTTTTAATTTTTTTATAAATATTTTCTTCTAATAAATCTAAACTATAAAACAAATCCCAAATATTTTTTGTTCCTATCCAAGGAGATTTTATTCCCTCCCAAGATTTAACTGATGCAATATTTCTTCCTGTTGGATTCATAAATACAAAACAAATATCTGGATGATTGGTACATCCACCATTATAAATAGAATTTAATTCTGGTGCTCCATATTTCTCTTGTAATTTATCATATTCTTTTGTTAAATCTTCTAGTTTCATTAGAAATTCTCCTTGCTATTTTTTTTATTATAACACTCCTATTGACTTGTGTATATTTTTTCTATTTTTTTATAAGATAGTAGTAGAAAGGATGCATTATGAAAAAGATTATTTCCTCTATTTTTTATTTATTTTTTCCTATTTTTCTTGGAGGGATTGTTTCATTATTAATTAAAAATCACATTGACTACACATCGTTAGTTCAACCACCTCTTGCTCCACCTAAAATTTTATTTCCTATTGCTTGGACTATCATTTACTTACTTATGGGTATTTCTTATTATCTTTATAAAAAAGAGTATGAAGAAAATGACATAGTAGATGTATTTTATTACATACAACTTTTTGTTAATGCCTTATGGAGTATTATTTTCTTCTTATGGAAAGCTAGATTTATTGCCATTTTATGGATTGTTGTTTTAGATATTTTTGTTCTTATTCTTATTTATCTTTTCTTACAAAGAAAAAAAATAAGTGCTTATTTAAATCTTCCTTATCTCTTCTGGATTTTATTTGCTACTTATTTAACAATTGGTATATTTCTTTTGAATTAGTCCTTTACATTTATATAAAACTATAGTATTCTTAATTTAAGCGAGACACTAAGCATAGTGCTTGCCATTTTGGGTTTGCACCTCCTTACGGATGGTGCTTTTTTATCCTAAACCCCCTGAAAAGAGCTATAAATTAATCAAAAATGATTAACAGAATAATTATCACTAGAAGAATTGTGATTAATAAATCTTTTTTCTTCATATGTGACCACCTCCCATAAATGAATTTACAAAAAGTGGCAGCGACCAGAGCTTTTGCATCTCGCAGAGCTAATTTAACATGATTCAATCACCTTTTCAAATTCCCAATTTTTAAAATTTGAGAAAACAAAAAGAAAATCTGTTAGCAAATTTTCTTGATTATACAGTCAATTCTTCCTTTTTGAAAGGGTTGCCTATAAATTGAATAAAATAAATAAATTTTAATTTTTTTATGATTCTAAAGCTATTACTTTATCAATAACATATTGTTTTGTTTCTTCATAATTCATGTCTAATACAATTCTAAATTCATTGTACAAATATTTTTCCGCCAATTCAAAATAATATTGGTCTTTATCACTAATTTTCCTTTTATTTTTTTCTCTTTCTTTGTTTCTTAAATACGTTGTTTTTATAATTCGAACATAATCTTCTAAATGATTAGAATTTAATAAAAATTTGTATTCCTGTTCTAATAATTTATCATCACAATTTATAACTTCGATTTGTGGTATTTCTTTTATGATTTTCTCTACTTCTTTTTTAGAGATTAAATCTCTTAATAAATCATTTTTTTCTACAGGAATGTCTATATGTAATGTCTCATCATCAATAGGCACTAAACGATAATAATCTAAACCGTTTCTATATTTTTCTTTTATTTCTGTAACTTTGCAAACATCCTTTCGATATACAACATATTCTCCAACTTTTTTCATAAACACACCCTTTTCTAAAAAAAGTAGCTACACAACTGGTCTTATGCCAAATGTATAGCTACACGTTGTTAATGGTATTATATCACATTTTATTCTATTTTTGTCCATTTAATGAAAATATATAAAAGGATTATAGAACAGCAGAACCCTCCGATTACATCACTAAAATAATGAACATTTAGATAAATTCTACTAAATCCTATTAATAAAATCAATAAAGATAAAGCGGTAATACTTGCTATTTTTAGTTCTTTCTTTATTTTACTTTTCCAAATTAGATAGATTAAAAATCCATACAGTGTCATTGCTGCCATTGAATGTCCACTTGGAAAACTGTATGTATTCTCTGGAACTAAATGCACCAAATTTGGTCTAGGTCTTTTAAATATTAATTTTAAAACATTATTTAAGATTGTGGAAATGAGAATTAAACCATAAAGGTTAAAAACTTCTTTTTTATTTTTGTAAATGAAAAATAAGATTATACAAAAGATTACAATATAAAGAGTACTTCCAAAATTAGTGAGAAATTTAAAAATGGCTGTTAAATAATCTTTATGCACAATCAATTTATAAAACGTATTATCAATACATGCAATATTTCCTGTTGCTATAAAAACTATAATTACACATAAAAGTAAGATAGGAATTCCTATTAAATATTCTTTTTTCATGTTATATCCTATGCTTCTTCTAAGAAAAATACTTCATACCATTTTAAGAAACAGTAAATAGTCCATACTTTTTTATAATTATCTTTTTTCCCTTTTTTATGTTTCTCCAGTAGTCGAAGAATATATTTTTGATTAAAGAATTCTTGTACGTAATCATTTTCAAAAGTATTTTTTATTTCTTCATAGAAATCTTCTTCTTGCATCCAATTACGAAGGGGTACTGGAAATCCAAGTTTCTTCTTTTTATAAGATTCATTAGGAATAGCTTTTTTAGCTGCATCTCTTAGAGCAACTTTGGTATTTTCTTTGGTTACTTTGTATTCAATTGGAAGAGAAGATGCTACTTTAAATACCTCTTTATCTATAAAGGGAACTCGTCCTTCTAAAGAGTTTGCCATAGTCATTCGGTCTGCTTTTTGCAAAATATCTTTTATTAACCAAAAATGAATATCAATTGCTTGCATTTTTATAATGTCGGACTTGCCTTTTTGTTCTTCGTAAATAGGAGCAGTAATTTCTTGATTTGAAACTTGATTGTCTACTTTTAGTATTTTTTTAATTTGATTTTTTCCAAATACTTTATTTACTCCAATATAACTTTCTTCTAAACTCATTCCTCTTCTAATTAGAAAATTTATCCCTCTTACTTCTGGAAGTAAAGAAGCGAGTTTCGCAATACTATGTCTTATACAATACGGAATTTTATTATAAAATCCCATGTCTACATCTTTTCGATAGATATTGTATCCACCAAAAAATTCATCGGCACCTTCTCCAGAAAGTACGACTTTTACGTCTTTACTGGCTAAATTGGATACAAAATATAATGCTACGGCGGCAGGGTCAGAAGATGGCTCATCCATATGATACATAATTTTAGGAATAATCTTCATATATTCTTCTTTGGTTATTTTTTTACTTGTGTTTGCAATTCCTAACTTGTCTGTTAAATCTTTTGCATAATCAATTTCATTATATCTAGAAATATCATACCCTACTGTATAGGTTTTATCTGGTCTTGCTAAAGAAACTAAGTAAGAAGAATCGATACCACTGGAAAGAAACGAACCTACTTCTACATCACTTAGCATATGATGGTCTACGGAGTCTTTCATAATGTCACTTATTTCCATCACCGATTTTTCATACGCTTTTTTCTTTTCATTAAATTCAATTTTATAGTATTTCTTGATGGTAAGTTTGTCTTTTTTTAAAGTTATGCTACTTCCAGGGTCTAACCTGTAAACACCTTTAAAGAATGTTTCATTTGTTGGAGTAAAACTAAAGGATAAATAAGCAGCTAAGATATCTTTATTCAGTTCTTTTTTAAAATTGGGATGTTCTAGGAATGACTTAATTTCAGAGGCAAACATGAATGTGTTTTCATTTTGATAATAATATAAGGGCTTTATTCCAAAGTGGTCACGGGCACAGAAAAGTACTTTCTTTTTTTTGTCCCAAATGGCAAAAGCAAACATACCACGAAGTTTTTTTGGTAAGTTTTCTTTCCACTCTTCATACCCATGGAGTAAAACTTCTGTATCACTATTTGTTTTGAATTTATGTTTTTTCTTTTTTAACTCTTTTTTTAATTCTAGGTAATTGTAAATTTCGCCATTAAATACTACTACAATGCTATCATCTTCATTAAACATAGGTTGAGATCCTGTACTTAAATCTATAATCGAAAGACGGCGATGCCCAAGAGCTATGTCATCATCTATGTAATATCCTTCTTGATCTGGTCCACGATGAATGATACGGTTTGCCATGTTCTTAATGATTGGTTCTTTTTCTTTTTCTTTATTTAAAAATCCTACAATTCCGCACATAAAGTCCCTCCTACTTATTAAATATCTTGCGATAGATATCTTTTTCAATTATGAATTTGCTTATCGTAAAACTGTTTGCTACACGACTATTTATCGCGGCAAGGTAATCCTCGTTGATTTCTTCTGTGCTACTTACAAATTCTTTATTTTTGTAAAATGTGCCTTTATCACTTCTCCAACTACGATTTGAAAAAATAGCTAATCCCTCTTCGTCACTAAAGATATCGTTTCCGATTAAAAGTCTAGAATCATATTCTATTCCAAATAGATTTAAAATGGTTGGTAACACATCAATTTGACTTGCCACTTTTTCAATCTTTTTGTCTTCTTTTTTATTATTCCAAATAATTAAATTACTATGATTCACTTCTACTATTTCATCTCGTTCGTAATCAGATATTTCATTAATTTCTTCTTCCGTTAATGTATAAGGATAGTGATCTCCTGTCAAAACAATTACGGTATCCTCTAGAATACCTGCATCATTTAATTTATTCACTAATGCATTTAAAGCATATTCTAGTTCCATTTGCGAAGCCAGATAAGCTTTTACAGAATCACTATAAGGTAAGTTTGCTACCACTTCTTTATTTTTAATCGCTATGCTATTCCCTCCTGTAAAGTTATAAGGGGCATGACCACTTACAGAAATGTAATAAGTTACGAATGGCTCATTTTTAGCATAGTTATCAAATGTAGTATTTATTAAATCAACATCACTAGGAACCCATTTACAGCTTATATTTTTTTCTAGTCCATTTCCACAACCCATATAATTTGTAAACCCTAGGGTTGGCATGGTATTATCACGATTGTAATAGGTATATGTCCAATTATGATAACTAGAAGTATTATACCCAATACTAGCAAAAGCATTACCTATGGCATAAGGAAGATAAGGATTATTTTTACGCCACATTCCTAAAATTTCTTGAGAAGGAATTAAACTTGTCATTGCTTGAAATTCTCCTCCTGTTGTACTTAAAAATACGGGAGAGTAATAATTCGTGAAATTAAAACCTTCATTTACCATTTTATAAAGGGTTGGAGTACGCTCTTTATCCACGGCAATACTATTAAATCCTTCTGCTAAAATAAAAATTAAATTTTTTCCTTTATACATTCCTGTATATTCATTTTGGTTCGTCGCTTTTTTATTTTTTAAATATTCATAAACGCTTTTTACGCTATCATCACTTTCATTGGCAATTAATTCATCGAAGTTAATATCTAATTGATTATAAGTAGTTTCTTTTTCTTGTTCTTTTAGTTTTTCTTTATTTTCATTTACGATTTTTTCTTTAAAGCCAAAAAGATTTCTTTTAATACTTAATCTTTCGCTCGTTAAAACTCCTAATACATCTGTCGATGTTGTAAGAGAATCGATATTATAATATAAGTTATAAGCGGAATATAAATTTTCTTTATCAAAGTTTAATGAGACAAGGGCAACCATATAGGTTACACAAATGAAAATGCATGTTTGAAGACAATTTTTAAAATCCTTTTTTGTATAATCAAAATGATTGCGATATAAAAAGTAAATAAATATGGGAATAAGGAAAAGTAATATATTTACTAAATCTGTTACGATTAGGTGAAATCCTATCTCATGAAAGTCAGAAGCAGCATTACACATTAATTCTAAATCACTTATTGAAAATGGTACAGAAAATAATGCAAAATATAAAAAGTTAGCTATATAAAGTATCGTGATTAAAATAACAAAAACAGAACAAATTATTTTATTCTTTTTTTCGTCAAACAATTTCGTAAATAAGTTTAAAAGAATAGATATTGATAAACTAAATAAAATTACGTAACAAAATTCAATACCTGGCATTTTATTAAACATTAGTATTCGATTTACTAATTCTAAGTAAATAAAAAGTATCAGATATAGAATCATAGTTGAATACTTCTTCATACTTCCTCCTGCTACTTATTATAGCACGTTGTTTGTACTAAAAATAGTACATTTTTTTCATTTGCATATCTTGTTTTTAAGATAACAACTTAACACAATTGCCTTTACTTTTTTATTCATTTTTGAACAAAAAGAATTTACATTTATAAAAAACTATATTATTATTTATTTAAGCGAGACACTTCATTCAAGTGCTTGCCAAAATGACAGACACCTTTCGGTGTTTTTTTATCAACTCAAAACCCCCGTTTGTTAATCAAAGATGATTAAGAGGATAATTATCGCTATAAGAGCTACAATCAATAAATCATGTTTTTCATTTGCGGGTACTTCTTTAATTATTTTTTAGAATGGCAAACCTTAGAATTTCATGCCTTGCAGCTAAAAAATACCATAAGTTGAAAATAAAAACAAACTACAGTTTTTCTATATTTGCTTACATAAGTATACTTTTTTTAATATTTCTATAGCAAATTTTAGTATCTGTAGTTTTATTTTTACCATTTTTAAATTTTATTAAATTAATGTTAAATTTACTTTTTCTTTTTCTTTATCAATTTTGTCCACATGACAAGTGATAATATCTCCAACATGTATGACATCTAACGGATTGGATACATATTCTTTGCTTAGTTTAGAAATGTGGATAAGCCCATCATTGTGTAGTCCAATATCTACAAAAGCTCCAAAAGATACAACATTTCGAACGGTTCCCGTAAGTTCCATTCCTTCTTTCAAATCATCAATTGTTAAAACATCACTTTTTAATAAAACATCGTCTAGAGAATCTCTGGGGTCTAATCCAGGGTTTAATAATTCTTTAATAATATCTTCTATAGTATAAGTATCTATTGCAAATTTTTTAGCTAATTCTTCTACATTTGCATTTGTTAATGTATTTTTAAATGTTTCGGTTTTATCCTCTTTCATATCCAAATTTAATTCCTTTAAAATACTTTTTGTGATTTCGTAACTCTCTGGATGAATTTTTGTTTTATCTAAAGGATTTTCTCCATCGTTTATTCTTAAAAAACCAATACATTGTTCATAAACTTTATCACTAATACCAGAAATTGTTTTAATTTCTTCTCGATTTTTAAAATTATGAAGTTTTTTAAATTTCTGAATATTCTCAATACATTTTTTATTTAAACCGGAAATATATTTTAAAATACTGCTACTTGCTGTATTAATATTGACTCCTACTTCATTTACAATTTTAGATACCGTAAAATCTAAGGCATCACTTAAGTTCCCTTGATTTACATCATGTTGGTATTCTCCGACTCCAATGGATTTTGGGTCTATTTTAACAAGTTCTGATAATGGGTCTTGAATTCTTCTACCAATCGAAATAGCACTTCGTTTTTCTACTGTTAAATCTGGAAATTCTTCTATTGCTAGCTTACTGGCTGAATAAACACTCGCTCCAGCTTCACTTACAAGATTATATTTTACATCTAATCCTTTGATGGCATCAGCAACAAAGAACTCACTTTCACGAGAGGCAGTTCCATTTCCGATAGCAATAATATCAACACTGTATTTTGTTATTAAATTACGAAGTATTTTTGTTGCTTCTTCTTTTTTATTATGAGGCTCATGGGGATAAATAGTGGCAATTTCTAAAACTTCTCCATAAGGATTTAAAACTGCCAATTTACACCCCGTACGGAAAGCGGGGTCAAAACCAATTACTGTTTTATTTTTTATGGGTTTTGTCATCAATAATTTTTCTAAATTATCTTTGAATGTTTTAATGGCTTCTTCGCTTGCCTTATCGGTAAGCATCGTTCTAATTTCTCTTTCGATGCTTGGTAGTATTAGACGTTTTAAAGCGTCTTTTATGGCATCCTCTACAATGTTTGCAACAAAAGAGTTTTTATTCTTAATGACTCTTTCTTTATAATTTTCTAATACTCTATCGTTATCAAATTCAATATTTACAGAAAGAATATTTTCTTTTTCGCCACGATTGATAGCTAGTACACGATAATGTTTTATGTATTTAATACGGTCTTGAAATTCATAATACATCTCATATACTTTCTTTTCATCTTCCGCATTTTTCTTTTTTTTTGCAACAAGAATCCCTGTATTAAAAATAAAATTACGTACCCATTTTCGTGAAGAAGCATTATCACTTATCCATTCACTAATAATGTAAGATGCATTTTTAACTGCTTCTTCCACACTCATGTTATATCCAGAAGCTAAAGACTCCGTATCTCCATTGATTGGAAAAGACATTATTTTTTTCGCAAGGGGTTCTAAACCAAGTTTTATTGCTTCTGTTGCCTTGGTTTTCTTTTTTTCTTTAAAAGGTCGATATAAATCTTCTACTTCAATTAATTTTTCACAAGAAAGTATACTTTTCTCTAATTCATCAGTTAGTAAATCTTTTTCTTTAATTAAGCGAATAACATCTTCTTTTCTTTTTTCTAAATTACATAAATATCTATATTGTTCTTCTATTAAACCGATTTGTTCTTCATCTAAAGCACCTGTTGCCTCTTTACGGTAACGAGCAATAAAGGGGATTGTACAATCTTCACTTAGTAATTTTAATACCGCTTGGACTTGGTCTTCTTTTACATTTAATCTATTTGCTAATTCTTTAATAATTTCCATAAATTCCTCCAAAAAAATAAGATATAGAAGTGACTCTATATCCTTTTTTATTTTTTATACTTCTTCTATAAACAATTTACCACTTATTGTTTTTCCCATATCGTCTTTTTGATCTACATCAATAACATTTTCATAAGTAACTTCCAATATGTATCCTTTAGTTACTCCACCTTCAATAGATAAGGTTTCGCTTATGGCGTTTGTTACACTCGGAAATATTCCAGATGCTAATAACGCTTTTTCTACTACTGGTTCTTCTGTACCCTCTGTCTCACTAAAATCTGTTTCTGCTGTTGCTTCACTTTTTGGCACTACATATTCATATAGTTTATAGGTTATATCTTCTTTTCTTATAAACTCTTCATTCCTTACTTCTTGCATCACAACTTTATAACTAATTGTTGCTGTTCCTTTATTTTCTAATGTAAATGTCTTACTAAAAGTATCTCCTGGAATCATATTTTCTATAGTCATTACTGCACCGTCTACAAAATTTATATTGAAGTCTGCTGTTCCTACTTTAGTACTGTCTGGATCTCCAGTTTCTTGTACAGTAGTTATATAATAAGCATAACTTGCTGATAAAACTGCTACTATAAATAAGATAATTGACACTATAGAAATAATAATTGTCGTCTTTTTATTAGACATGCTATCACCTAATTTCTATCTATACTCATTATCTATGATTCTCCCTTTTTTGTCAATTATTTTGTTTTGGTTTGACTTTCCTCTTTTATATTTTTAAACCATTTTTTAAAAGTTTTTGCAAAAAAGGATAAAGCAATCACAACATAGGCGATTTCAATAAAAAGACCCCATAAAGCTAATATAGTTATATCACTATTAAAAATGGCTTCTGTTAAACGATCTCCTAAATCTCGAATAAATATAAAGGGAATCTTTAAAACACAAGTAATGATAATTAATAATAAAATATCTAATAAAATTTTACTGCGTTTTTTACTATCACTATTTTTTAATACGGTACTTAACTCAACTAAATCATTATAAAATTCTTTAAACCAAGCAAATCGTTTATCTGCTTTCACGGTCTTATAATTTAAACCATGTCTTTTACAAACTTCTTTTACAATATCATCCATGGAACCAAAGCTATTAATCACTTCTAAATCAGATAATTTGGATTCATCTATTTTATTTATATAATAAAGGACTTCTTTTTCTAATTCGTCTTTATCTAAAAAGTTTAAATTTTTTCTTAATGTTTTTAAAAATTCTCCTCTACTCATAAAATGCCTCCATTTTCTTTATTATACATCATATCTTTATTGTAATTACATCTATTTTTTTCTTTCATGCTTGTAATTACAATATACTCTTTTCTTTTTACAACCTTATCCTTTTCATATTTGACAACAATTACATTCTCCTTTTTTGTTTTACTAGAAATTTTCTCTTTTAATAAGAAAATTGTATCGGTTTTCCTTTCCATCAATTCTGGATTTTCGACAATATCTAATTGTTTAACAACACTCACTGGAGAATAATAGATTGGAACATTCGGAAGGATAGTTGTTATATAAGAAGTTTTATTATTATAATTGAAAATGTTTTTTAAGTAAAGAGTAATGATTTCTTTACTTTTGTCCATATAATAACCATAAAAAGCGTTTTCTAAACTTAAAGATAAATGCTTTAAAATACGAATAGATTCTATTAAAGAGGCCATAAAAGATTCAAACGTATTTATTTTTAAAACACTAAAATATTTCACACGTATTTTTGCATTAATATAGTTATCTAACATAGTAAATGCTTCATTAAATGGTTCTATTTGTTTATCTACAATCAATCTACTAATGATTTCATTCACATTTAATTCATCTACAACATCTTTTTCAATTAATATATTTAAACACTCTTTTAAAAAGGAAGAGGCAACAAAACAAGCCGATTTTTCTTTTTTAGATAATTTATCATACATGGTATTTAATTGTACTAACAATTCTTCTTTGTTTAATATATCTCCTATTCCATCTTCTTCTATCATTTCTGGAACTTCAATTGATAGTTTTTCTAAATCCACTAAATAGTCTCCTAATAAACTTTCCTCTATATTTTCTTTATTTTCATATTTAGAAGCAATTCGCTTTTTCTCTTTTTCAATATAAACATTAATATTGACCATTTTTTTGCATGGGCTATTGTTATCCACTTCTAAAATAGCTTGCATTACATCTGCTTTTGGTTTAAATAATTGTTTCTTTATTTTTAAAACCTCATCTAAAATGGCAATTTTCTTTTTCATATCTTCTATTTCAAACGGATAACGGTTTAATAAATAGATATTTTGTAAATGGGCTTCATTGGTTTCTAAATTATAAAGATAATCATACAAAGAATTTATAAATGTCCTTATTTCCTCTATTGTATCTAAATTTGCTAGTTCATCGTATAAAGCATTTAGTAGCTTTTCACTTTCATCATAATCGTCCATAAAAAGTTCATAAGCTTCTGGAATTTCTTCTTCATTTTTTTGATAGACATTTAATTTTTTTCTATATTCATTTGTTATTTTTTGTAATTCTTCTCCTAATTTTTCTACTTTAAAATACGCATTATTTTGTAATTTAAATTTTTCTTTCAGAATTAAAATAAGTATATTGGCAGTTCTTAAAAGTTGTTTCTTTTTACAACTTTCTTTTGCATTTAATAAATTATTTTTATGGGAAGGAAAATCTTTCATCATATTAGCAGTTAAAACAATTCCATTATATTTATATAAAACTTTGGGATTTAGAATTTCGTAGTTATCAAATTCTACTTCTAATGAAACTTCGTCTTTATTGTTTGTAAACCACCAATATTTAAAAACTTCTTCTTCTAAAGATTCTTCCTCATAAAAATAAATAACTCTTTCTAAGTTTCCGTAATGTTTATTAGGCCATATAAAATATACCCCTAATTCCTCTTTGTTTTGGTATAAGTAGGGTGCTCTATTTAAAGAATAAAATCCATATTTTTTTAATACTTTTAAAATTTGTTCTTTCTTTAACATTTTTATATCCCCTTTATTATTCATTCACATTATATCATACACTGTCATTTTTTTCTACTTGCTAATTGTTTCTTTTACGAGTATATTAAAGTTAAGAGGTGAATGTATGGAATCACAAAAAACAACTTTAATTAAGCCGAAAAGAATTAAAGAAAAAGAGAATCAAAACTTAAAAATTTTAGGACCAATCATTATGTTAATCATTGGGATTATTTTACTAACCAATTCAAGTAAAGCTGTCATTATAGTTTGCTACTCTATAGGTGCTGTCATTATCGCTTTTGGAGCTTTCCAGTTATTGTCTTACTATCGTTTAAAGCAAGAGTTAAATGTGGAGGATAATAAAAAAATGGTTGTAGGAACTTCTACTATTTTTATAGGTATTATCGTCATCTTATTATCTGGTGCGATCGAAACTTTTTTGCGATTTATTATTGGATTTGCTTTGGTATTTAATGGTGTTAAAAAGACAATGATTGCTATTAATGAACGAAATTCGATTTTACTTATTGAAGGAATTATTTTTGTGGCTATGGGTTTATATACAATCTTAGCCGAAAATATCGTTTTTCAAATCATAGGCGTTTTGTTAATCTTATCTAGTATTATTGATTTAGTTACTTACTTTAAAGAAAAAAATAAAGCATAGAATGAAATGCTTTATTTTTTTGTACTTGTTTTTTGCTTTGTTGTAGATGTCTTTTTCTTGGTGGCTGCTTTTTTAGGTGTTGTTTTTACCGTTTCTTTTTTTTCTGTCATTATTTCTTTTTTAGGTTCCTCAGTTGTATTATCTTCTTTTGCCATATAGACTAAAAATACTACACCAGCAACGGCTATTAGAAGAACAATGACTGTAATCGCAGCACCATTTGAGTCATCTGCATTTCCCTCTATGAAAGGAGCCACATAGTCTTTATAACTATCACTTTCATAAGACGTTTTAATTGCTTCTTTGATACTGTCATCATAGGTAGAAGCATATCCTTTGAATGTTTGGTCTCCAATAACGATATAAGGAACACCTTTTATTTCATCTCCAAAAGATTCTCCGACTTTCTCCATTAGTTCGCTATCTGATTTATTTTTTACTACATCTTTTGCTACTAAATTGAAATAATTTTTAAATTCTTCATCTTCTAATAAACTATTAAAAAACGTTAAAGCATTGGCACAATATTGGCATCCTTCTCTTTTAAATATGTAAACGTTAATTTTATCTTTAGCAAATACACCTATTGGGAATAATGCCATAATGGTTAACACTAATAATAAATTTTTAATTTTTTTCATTCTTACTCCTCCTTGCATTCCTATTATACAACCAATTTAAAAAATAATCTATTTCTTTTGTATTAAACAAAAATCATCATCTTCCATATCTACATTTTCTGTAGAATTACAATCAAATAATTCTATAATTATCTGTTCTACTTCACTTTTTTGTGCCTTTAATTTTTTAAATGTATTTCCCTTAACAATCTCTGAAATGAGAATCTTTCTTTTTAGTCGTAGATACAGTTTTCCCTCTTTAAGAAATGGTTCAAAAAGATTGATATCAATTCCAAAAGTGCTAGCTGTTCGAAAAATAAAAGGCAAATCTTCTTCAATAAAAGAACATATTTTTTGAAAATAAACATCATACATTGCAACATTATAATTTTTATTTTTATGATTTGTATTGGCATCTATTAGACTTTTGTAATCAACTAAATTGCATGTATTTCCTTCTCCTTGTACTCTTTCACAACTATTTATATTAATAAAATGATTTCTAGCCAACATTTTTAAACAGTAAGTAGTAAAAGCTTGGCTATAACTATAATAGGTAATATTTCCAATCTTTAAATCCTGAAAAACATTAATTAATTCCATAAAAAAATAAGCACGTGAATCTGAAAAAAATAGGCTATTTAGTAAGAGAGAGAAAGAATAAATATTTTGAGATATATTATAAACTTTTTTATTTTCTGGATTTCTAAAACTGTTAATAAAAAATTTCTTTTGCATTCTTTTTAATTTCTTTTTTTTATATTCTAGATTTTTCTTTATTTCTAAAAAATTATTCATAATAATAAAACACCTGTGCTTTATTATACTAAAAAACGAAAAAAAAGGAAGGTTTAATTATCTTCCTTTTCACACGCACAGTCTTCGCATTCACATTCTTTACAACTACATTCTAATTTTGTTTTTAATTTTTTAATTTTACTTTCATCTACATTATTTATCGTATAAAAACCTGCTGTTTCCATGGCTTTAAAAATGTCATAATGCATCTTTGCCGCCTCTTGCATCGCTTTCATAAAAACAACACTTACATCTTCATTTGCAGATTCAATAATTCCATGCATAAATAAATCATTTATGACTTTACTACCAAACATAAGATTTTCCATTATATATTTATCATCCATGACTATTCCTCCTTTTCCAAAAGGTCCATAAACATAGTGAGGATTCCTTCATGCTTATGTCCTAATTTTTTAACTAATTTTTTTAATTCTTCCTCATTTAAGCAATCTTCTGCTTCACGACAAGTTCTAATCATATATATTTCATGATTAATTGCATCTTCTACATATAACAGTTCTTTTTCTGTCATAGTAACACCTCCACTATTATTATGGATTAAAAAAAGATTCTTACGTTGTTAAAAATTGGTAAGAATCTATTTACTTTTTTTTATTTTTATTTCGTATTTACATGCTTTTAATATTTTTAAATACATCTTTAAACTAATTTCATTTATTCCATTTTCATACCTTGAATATTGTTGTTGCTTAATTCCTAGTTTACTTGCTAATTCTTGTTGAGAATATCCACAAGATTCACGTATATGTTTTAGATTTATCATAGATTATGCGAACACCCAAGGAGAAGAAGCTTTACCTTTTCCCGAAGATGGGGTGGCTCCAGACTTTAGAGTGACGATGGGACGGATAGCACTATATTGAGAATTCTCTACAGAGCCTCCGTTAAAGACGTACAGGGCAGCGAACGAAAACGACCCGGATGTGTTCACGAGATTACCAAGAAAGGAAAAGTGAGTGTTAGAATAATAAGTATAATCACGGGAACCCAACCAATAATCAGTGGTGTAATATCCATTCGCAGGATAGGCACCCAAAAATCCTATTGCTGATTTTACTAAGTTAACATCTGTTTCATACCCTATATCTCCACAGCCACTTGTTTCTTTACTATTATCTTTTGTACTACTTGTTCCACATGCAGGTTGGGATAACGTTACATTTAAATTTGCTGTTTGGTTTGAATAGCCCATATGCCTGTATTTACTAGTATAGGTTGTATTTGCATATTGACTGGCTATTGTATTTAAACTTCCTACTAGTTTTTTATATCCTGTTTGTCCAGAGAAATATACTTTCACGCTCGATACATTTTCTGATACCATTTCGATTGTCCCATCACTATTTAGTTTGATGATTCTCCATAGATTTAATTCACTCGGATTAATAGTTTGGGCACTTTTATATCCAGTTAGACTTGTTGCTATAGAATATGATGTTTTAGTTGGGGTCATTTTGACATAATCTCCTACTTTAGCATTGAATTTGTATGTTCCACATCCATCTGTTCCTGTTACTCCGAATATCGTTACTCCACATCTTATATTAGCAGCATTTAAGGCAACATCTCCTTTAATTGTCTGTGCTCCACTTAAGTATTGACCTGCACTGATTGTTTGGTTACTTGTACTTGGTGTATATGTTGAGGCCCCTTTACTTGGGATTGTTCCTGTTACTAGTTCTCCTTTGACATACGCTGTTTTGTCTTTTAATATATGTTCTGCTTCTGCATCTGCATCACTTGTATCTGTTCCACCATATGTTCCTTCTATTCCAAATATACTTGTTCCACTTTTGATATTTTCTGGTAGAAGATTTTCATCTCCTTCAATAATCTGATCTCCACTTAAGTATTGACCAGAATTTATTATTTGCCTTGTAGTTGTCGGTATATATGTAGTTTCTCCTTTACTTGGTATCGTTCCTACGACTAACTTTCCTTGGACATAGGCACTCTTTCCACTTAGGATTTCTTCTGATGTGGCATCTCCACTTATTGCACATATGTTTA
>CAYSFO010000035.1:0-15371 GCA_964430695.1 uncultured Muribaculaceae bacterium
TCTTAAACATATTTCCTCTTAAAAATCCTTCTTTAGGACTAACTAACTTATCCTCATGTTCATATTCATAATGTTTGTGAGGATTATTAAAGTTAAAGCCAGCTAGACTAAGAACATCAAAATCATAATTATTATTTTCAAATAACATTTTTTTCTTTCCTCCTAGCATATAGTATGACTAGGCGAATTTTTAGGAAAGGCTTTTGTCTTAGTATAAATATAATTAAGTAAAAATATTTAAATTGCGTGATCTATGAATACGTGTTAAAATAAAAGCGAAAGGATATGATGTAGATGAAAAATAAAAAAAACAATTATATCCCACCTAAAAATTACATAATAGCTCTTTTTATTTGTTTCATTACAATCTTTTTAACCTATTATATTTTTAGTTGGTATAAAGTAGCTAAAGAGAAAAAAATGAATGAAAGTTATTTAATTAGTTCAAAAACGATAAGTTTAGAAGTAACAGGTATAGATGAAATTGAAAATACGTTTACAGAAGCACCATCCGAGTATTTTGTTTATATTGGATACCATAATGATGAAAATGTTTATAATCTCGAAAGAAGTTTGAAAAAAATTATTGATAAATATACATTAAATGATCTTTTTTATTACATAGATGTAACAAAATTAAAAGAGGAAGAAGATTATATTAGAAAATTAAACGAAGCATTAGATTTACAAGAAGTGAAAGTGGAAAGTATTCCAACAATTATTTATTTTAAAGAGGGGAAAGTAAATAAGGATGCCATTATTACTAGAGATGATGATAATATGATGGATGTTGGAGATTTTGAAAAATTATTACAAATGTATGAATTTAAAAAAGTAAGCTAACAAAGCTTATTTTTCTGTTATGTTGAACTGTTGTAGAGGAGGCAAATTATGTTAAATGTAGTTTTATTTGAACCAGAAATTCCAGGAAATACGGGAAATATTATGCGTACTTGTGTTGCAACGAATACAAAATTACACTTAATTAAACCTTTAAGTTTTTCATTAGAAGAAAAATATATAAAACGTAGTGGAGTAAATTACATAGAACATTGTGACTATACTGTGTATGAAAATATAGAAGAATTCTTTTCTAAAAATGAAGGAACTTTTTACTTTTTAACAAGATATGGTCATAAACCACATACTAGTTTTGACTATAGCAATAAAGAAGAAAACATTTATTTCTTTTTTGGGAAAGAAAGTACAGGAATACCCCCCAAAATATTAAAACCGTACTTAGAAAATTGTATGCGTATGCCCATGACAGATAAAGTACGCTCTTTAAATCTATCCAATACCGTTGCTATCATGGTTTATGAAGCATTAAGACAACAAAATTATCGCGATTTATTATTTGACGAACCGCATAAAAGTAAAAATTTTATTGAGGAATCCTAAGCATTTTTTTCTTCCTTTCACATATAGTTTAATATACAAATGATTGAAGGAGGAAATATGGAAATATTAAAAGTATCAACAAAATCAAATCCAAGTAAGGTGGCGGGAGCCATTGCTAACATTTATCGAGAAAGTAAAAGTGTTGAAATTCAAACCATTGGTGCAGGAAGTTTAAATCAAGCGATTAAAGCGATTGCGATTGCTCGAGGATTTGTTGCTCCAAGTGGAGAAAATTTAGTAGTTATTCCAGCTTTTAGTGATATTATCATAAATGGAGAACAAAAAACAGCTATTAAACTAATTGTAGAAGCCAAATAGGTTTCTTTTTTTAATTAAAAAAACGCTTTCATGCGTTTTATCTAGATATTAATGACATTGCAATAATAAATCCAAGATTCAATAGAGAAATTAGTACGAAAGTTACATCAATATAACCAGCTTTAGCAATAGTACGAATACGGGTTTTGGCTTTTTCAAAATTAATTATATTATCATAATCTTCTTCATCTCTATCAAGAGCATTTTGGAAATTTTCTACTACTTTTTCTTCTTGTAATGTCCTATTTTCTTTGTTTGCTAATTCCATCGTATTCATATTATTTTCTGATACAATAGAGTCAGCAGCTTCAGGAAGTAAGCCTTTTTGCTCTAAATAGGCACAATTGTTTAAAAAGTCTTCATAATTTTTAATTTTCATTATTTGTATTGGATCAGGATTAGAAAGAGCAATAAGTTCTTTATATTCCCTCGGAGTGATTATATTATTGGGTTGTGAATTCATATTCTCTATATCTCCTTACTTTTTCCTTCAATTGTTTTTCTTTAATAAGCATAGAATAAACATGAACTTTAATAATTTTAAATAAATCTTCACATTCCATATTTTCTATACTATAAAAGATATTAGGACTTCTTAAAATATCTTGCATATATATATCACTTATGTCAATTTTTTCATTTTTATACGTTAGATAATGTCCATCCGTTTTGATTTCGAATAATTTAGGATTCTTTTGTTGCCATGATGCTACGTAAGCAGCATTAATTTGAGAGTTATTACTGCCGCTCATAGTAAAAGCCTCCTTATTATTACAATAATCATTATAGCAAAAGAAGATAGGTATTTCAATTGTTTATTAAATGTTTTTGCGGTATAATTGCGTGTAGTGATATATATGAAGAAAGAATTATCAAAAGAATTTATTATCGAATTATCAAAAAGTAAAAATGAACCAGATTGGATGCTAGATTTTCGTTTAAAATCTTATGAAAAGTTTTTAGAGTTGGAAAATCCAAAATTTGGGCCTGAACTTCCTTTTTCTTTTGATGAAATCTTATATTATAAAAATGAACATGAAAAGTTTGGTAGTGATTGGGATAAAGTTGATAAAAAGGTAAAAAATACTTTTTGCAAATTAGGAGTAATTGATGCTGAAGATAAATATTTAGATGGAGTATCGAACCAATATGAAAGCGAAGTCATTTATCATAAACAAAATACCAATAAAGATATTATTTTTTTAAGTACCGATGAAGCTTTACAACAATATCCGGACCTTTTTAAAGAATATTTTAACAATTTAGTAAAGTATGATGAAAACAAATATACGGCATTAAATGGTGCTGTATGGAGTGGGGGAACATTTATTTATATTCCTAAAAATACAACTTTAGATAGACCACTACAAAGTTACTTTCGTATTGATAGTAAGAATTTAGGACAGTTTGAAAGAACAATTATTATTGTAGATGAAGATTCTTCTTTAGAATATATTGAGGGTTGTACAGCAAGAAGCTATTCAAGCAATTCACTACATGCAGGTGTTGTAGAAATTTACGTCAAAAAGAACGCTTCCATGCGTTATTCCACTATTCAAAACTGGAGTACAGATGTGTATAACTTAGTGACGAAAAGAGCGATAGTAGAGGAACACGGAAAAATGGAATGGATTGACGGAAATATTGGAAGTAAAGTCACAATGAAATATCCTAGTTGTATTTTAAAAGGAGATTATGCAACAGGAAATTCTATCAGTGTTGCTTATGCAAAAAAAGGGCAATTTTTAGATGCTGGTGCTAAAATGATTCATTTAGGACGTCACACAAAAAGTAATATTATCAGTAAATCCATTGCAGAAAATGGTGGTGTTTGTAACTATCGTGGAACAACGAGAATAACAAAAGCAGCAACAGATAGTGTTGCTGAAGTAAAATGCGATACTATACTTATAGATAAAAGTGCAAAAAGTGACACATACCCAACAAACATTGTAGAAAATAATAGTTCAAAACTATCTCATGAAGCAACCATTTCAAAAGTAGATGAAGAAAAATTATTTTATTTAATGAGTAATGGTCTAACAGAAGATCGTGCCAAAGAATTAATTATTACGGGATTTATTTCAGACTTTAAAAAAGAGTTACCGATGGAATATGCAGTGGAATTAAACCGACTTGTAAAGGAATGAAGAATTCTTTGAACAATAAACTAATTGATTAATATAGGTAAAATTCATTTTTTTGATGAATTTTTTTATGATTGACTTTTTGATTGGGGGGGGGGTATAATAATTTTGCTCTTAATTAAAGGGGGAAGTTTCAATGAATAATGATAAAGCTATTGAATTTGAAACGACTATTTATAAAGTAAATAAAGCATTAGAACGCTCAAAAAATATTGGTTTAAATGTAGAAAAATATGAAAAATTAGTGGCTGATATTATAGCAGAATGTAATGAAAAAACTTCTTATAATACAAATACTGTTTTTAAAAATGCTTTTATAGAAAATGCGTATATAAGTGCTATTTCTAAATTAGAAAGTGTATATTTTGAACTGGATAAATATGAAATCTATCTTAAAGTAGCTTCTTTTAATAAAGTTTTAAAAGAATTTATTTTATCTAAAGAGAAAAAGATAAGCGAATTAGAACAATTTCGTGAACGTTTATTATTGTTACTAGATAAGTTAAAAGAATCAGACACTTTAGATTACCAAGTAGAAGGGCCACTCGTTGAAGATATCTATTATTTAACGTATGAATTTATTAAAGAAGAAATAAAAACATTAGAAATAAGTCCAACCCTTAGAAAATTACAAACGGATGAAGTGCATACCTATAATCTTGATAAACAAATCGGAAAAGAATTAGAAAAGCTAGATTTAAAAGATCCAAAATATGCTTTAATCGTTACGCAAAAAAATAAAATTGATTCCCAAGGAATAAATGCTGTTTATTTAGAAGAAAACTTTATATCTACGATTGTTAAATCTACAGCAAGTAAAAAAGAATTACAAGAAAAAGTTCAATTTTTATCTATACAGGCAAATACGTATTATGCACGAGCAAAAGATTTAGAAGAAAAGATAAATAAAAATAGAGAAGTTACAGCAAAACAAAAGGAATTGGTTCCTATTTATTTGAAAAGAATTTATGGAAATTTAGCTTTGTTTGCAACTTCTGTTGGAATTATTGGAGGATTAATAACAGGAAGTTTTAAGTTAGGAAAAAAGTGTGCAACTACAAAAACGTATAATGTTACAGTAACAAGTTATAGCTCTATTGAAGGGGAATTACCTGTAAAACAAGAAATATCTTCTGAGATTAAAAATAGTATACAACTAAAAGAGTATCAACCATATGAAGAAGAACAGGAAGATAGATATTATAAATATGTAAGAACTGTTTCTACTTATGATTTAAGCAAGATAGAAGAATTGGACTTGGAAGAATATCTAAATGTAAACTTAGCGTTATTAGGAATTAACTGTACCAATGAATTCGAATATGAAAATTCATTAAGTATAAGTGATTTATATACAGAAGCTTATTCTATTGTAGAAAAACGCATAACGGATGAAGTTCCAGAAAAAGAATATAGTAAAGGGTGGCACATTTTTTTCTTCGGTCTGTTTCTTTTAATGTCTTTCTTTATAGATCTTCTAATAGAATTGATAATAGGACTAATAATAATGGATAAAGATAAAGATAAAGATAAACCAATAGGATTTATTATAACTTTAGATAGATTGCGTTCTAATTTCAAAAAACTTATGAAACTTAAACAAAAGATAAGCGAAAAAGAGAATGATTTAAAAGGATTATATGAGGAAGCAACACAATTATTTATAGAGAATAAGGAGATAATGAGCCAAGTAGAAAAACTGCTTCCTTATTTAGAAAATAATGCTAGTTTTAATAAAGAGGTAGAAGATATTCAAAAAGATATTGCAAGAACATTAAAGATAGAAGATAAAACGTTGAATATGCAAATGTAAATTTTACACATATTTACATAGTGGTATACATATCTAGATAAAAAAGTTTAAAAATACTAATTTTGTAGATAAAGAGTTCAATTTTGTAAATTGAGCTTTTCTTTTGGCAAATTGGTGCACTAAATTTCTTTTTTTTTCTTCCTAATTTTGAAAATTCGTTATTTGCTTCCTCCAGAAAAGATGTGTTTAAATGACATCACGAAAGGAGGGTTTTAATGAATTCAGTTACTTTAGTAGGAAGGTTATGTGCAGATCCAGAAATTGTCAGTTTAGATCAAGATAGAAAAAGAAGTGTCATTACCATAGCTGTGAATCGTTCCTATAAAAATACAGATGGAATTTATGAAGCGGATTTTATTCGTTGTATTTTATGGAATAATATTGCTTTAAATACATTTGAATATTGTCATACTGGAGATGTTGTTGGAATCAAAGGAAGACTGCAAACCAGAAATTATGAAGACGAAGAAAAAAATCATAAATTTATTATGGAAGTCATTGCAGAAAAAGTAACTTTTTTATCATCTTCAAAAAATTCGGAAAAAGAAACAAAAGAGTAACATATATTTAACTAGGTGATTTTTTTGAAAAAAATTTATAAATCGATAGGATTAGTAGCCATCATGCTTTTTAGTTTTTATTACACAGAAAAAATAGCAATCATTATGCAAAATAAAAG
Organism: uncultured Muribaculaceae bacterium; assembly: GCA_964430695.1. GTDB lineage: Bacteria > Bacillota_I > Bacilli_A > RF39 > UBA660 > MGBC108787. The sequence continues at coordinate 6,359 of CAYSFO010000035.1, forward strand.
TCCAATCATGCAAAGCATTAATAATATAGAAGAGGATTATATGGTAAGTGCTACCAATGCTACTGTAAATGGAAATTACATTGTTCCAGGAATGATGGGAAGAATGATTAATAAAACAAAAAGTTACGTAAATATGAAAGCATTTGGTATTTTTAATGAATATTATTTAATATTTGATGATATAAAACCAGATATATCCATTGAAAATAATAAAGATAAAATTATAAAAGAAGGAAATAAAGAAAAAAAAGCAGTTGCCTTTTTACTTGAAGAAGGAAATGAAACAATAAAGAAATATCTGAGTGATAATAAAATTGTCGCGAGTCTTTTAGTGACAGAAGATACTTACCAAAAAAATAATTATTTTGAACAAATTAATAATGATAGTAAAAAGTATAAAAATGTAGAAAGTCTTTTAAATAAAAATAACCAAAATAAAAATATATGTTATATAAAAAATATAGATAAAGAATTTTGTCAAAAAGAAAAAAAATATTTAATCGAAGAAACATTTTCTTTAGGAAACAATAATATTGTGGAAGCAAAATCTAAAATTGACAGTGGATCCATCATATTTGTAAAGAAAACAGCCACATTAGACAATTTTAAATTACTTTTAAAAGAAATCAATTTCAAAGGATTAAATATTATCACAGTCAGTGAATTAATTGATGAAAAAATAGAGAAAAAATAAAAAGGAATCAAAATTGATTCCTTTTAAAATTATCTAAAATAAATAAAGATAAATATAGCTAAGCATACACAATAAATAGAGAACTTCCATAATTTTCCTTTTTTCACTAAATTACTTAACCATTGATAAGAAAAATAAGTAACAATTCCGGCAGCAACCATACCAATTACATAAGAAGGAAGTAGACTACTACTTGCTGGAGTTTCAATAAAATCAAGAACACCTAAGCCCATGGAAGCAATACTAACTGGAAAATAAAGCATAAAAGTATATTTTAAAGCTGGTTCTCGTTTTAATTTACATAGAAGACATCCAACCAAAACAGCACCACTACGACTAATACCTGGGAATAAAGCAATCATTTGTATTAGTCCAATAACAATAGCATCTTTAATGGTAATATCCTTATCTTCCTTTGTACCTTTTACATTTTTTACTAAGAATAAACTAATGGCTGTTATTAAAAAAGCAACTCCTAGTAATTTAACCGTTAAAGCATTCTCGATATTGTCTTTAAATAAAGCTCCAACAATACCAACAGGAATACTACCAATAAGAATTAACATACAGTATTTAAAATCGTTCACCACTTCTTTTCTTTTTTTCTTGTTAAATAAATAAGTAAAGAAAGAAGTAATCAGTTTTATAATATCGGACCAAAAGATGAAAAGAATTGCTAAGAAAGAACCAAAGTTAACAAAAATCTCAAAATTTAAATCATTTAGCATATTCGTATTAAAAATATTTTTAAATAAAAATAAATGCCCGCTAGAAGAAATAGGGAGCGGCTCTGTAAAACCTTGCAAAATACCTAATAAAAAATAAATAATATATTTCATATAATCACCTTACTTAATTATATAATAAAATAGATATTTAAGAAATAAAATATTAAAAAGGGGAAAAAAATGAACATCATATGTATCTTATTTGGAATAGGTCTTTCTAGTATTGGACTTACGTTTATCTTATTGTATTTAAATTTACTTACAATGGGGTATAGTTTTTGGAATTTTGTCAAATTTATTAGTACAAGGTTTGAATGTTTATTATTTGTTTTTGGAATAATCATTATTTTATTTTCTTTAGAAAGGCGGCTAGGAAATGTATTATTATTACGACATACTTCTAAACTTTGGAGACGATAATGCATTATATGAATTCTATGAATGGGAAGAAAAAGACAATATTGATTTTGTAAAAAAAATTCCTTTATTTCGTGTTTCCGGAGAAGTTTTAAAAGATCAAATGAAATATAAAACAAAGTTTGATACGGAACTATTAGAACGAATTAAAAATAAAACCATTTTAAAATCTTCTTCTAAAAATTTAGAAAACACATTTTTAATATGTGATACAAAAAGTGCTTTAGCATTAGAACTAAATGAAGAGGGAGAAGTGATTAGCCGAAGCAAGTTAATCCTTGGAGACGAACTAAATTTAAGTGAAATTATGTTTACGATGAAAGAAACAAAAATGAACTATGAAAAATTAGAAAAATACCAAAGTCGAGTAGAACTACGTCAAATTGAAGAGATAAAAAAACTCATAAAATGTGAAATTAACACGCTTTATGAGTCCAAAAATAGTAGTAAACTAAAATATTTATATTATGAATGGTTTAATAAGACTTGTGATAATATAAATACAATCATAAAAGAAATGAATCATGTTTTAAAAACGACCTATGATGAAAACCTAGAACGAATTTATCAATTAATAAAAATGTCTTATAATAAAGTAAATTAGCTTCTTCCTACACCAATTTTATTAACAACTTCTTCATATTTTTTACAAGCAATTTCTTCAACAACTTTTTTACCTTGATTGAGTACTTCATCGACTATACCAGAATCCATATATTCTTGGTATTTTTTTTGAATATTTACTAAAGTTTCCACAACGAGATCAGCAACGTTACTTTTTAAATTCCCATAATTCGATTCTTGGAATTTTTCTTCCACTTCTTTGATAGATAAATTAGAAAGAGAAGAGTAAATTGTTAGTAAATTGGAAATACCAGGTTTATTTTCTGCATCATAATATACTTTATTTTCACTATCTGTAACGGCAGACATGATTTTTTTTCGTATGACTTCTTCGCTATCTAAAAGGAAAATAGAGCCTTTTATATTTTCATCAGATTTACTCATCTTTTTAGTAGGGTTTTGTAAACTCATAATTTTTGCACCCACTTGTGGAAGTAAAGCTTCAGGAACAACAAATGTCTCTCCATACTTATTATTAAAACGAACGGCAATGTTACGAGCAAGTTCTACATGTTGTTTTTGATCCACTCCAACAGGAACATAATCGGCATCATATAAAAGAATATCTGCAGCCATTAAAATAGGGTACGTAAATAAACCCACACTTACATTTTCCTGTTTTTTACTTTTATCTTTATATTGGGTCATGCGACTTGCTTCTCCTATATAGGTATTGCATTCTAAAACCCAAGAAAGATTTGTGTGATATAAATTCTCCGATTGCAAATAAATTGTATTTTTTTCTGGATCAATTCCACATGCTAAATAAAGAGCAACATTTCTTTTAATTCGTTCTCTTAAAAGGACAGGGTCTTGGGGAACCGTTAATGTATGTAAATCAGGAACAAATATAAATGAATCATATTCGTTTTGATATTTTACCATTTGTTTAATTCCACCAATATAGTTGGCCAAAGTTAATTCTCCACTCGGTTGTAAACCTGTTAAAGTTCTTTTCATTTTTAATCACCTAGAGATATTTTAACATAAGAAGTATAATTTTGGTAATTTTAGTAAAAAATAGAAATAGAGGAGTGTTTATATGAAAAAAATAATTATCTTTTTATTGACTTTAAGTTTTGCCATTGGATGTGCTTGTACCGTTGATAAAGCAAGTGATGCGGTAAAAGAATATTTAGGAAAATACAATAATCAAAATGCGGAGATACTTACCCAATTAGAAACCGTAGTAAAAGAAGAAAATTTAAGTGAGGAACAAAGCGAAAAATATAAAGATATCATGACGAAACAATATAAGGATTTAAAATATGAGATTGTAGAAGAAACCTATAATGGTGATGAAGCTGTTGTTACAACCAAAATAACCGTTTACGATTTATATGGTGCACAACAAGAAGCAGAAGAATATAAAAACAATCATCGTGATGAGTTCTTAAAAGATAATAAATATGATGCAGATGCTTATTTAGATTATAAATTAGAACAAATGAAGAAAAAAGATAAAACCGTTGAATATACAATTGATTTTCAAGTCGTAAAAAGAGATGGCAAATGGGTAGTAAAAAGTATAAGTACAGAAGATTTAGAAAAAATTCATGGTATTTATAATTATGAAAATGATTAAAGGACTAAACATGTCCTTTTTTTCATACAATTTTGTAGGTGAACCTATGAAAAAATTTTTATTATTGCTTTTCGTATTTATTCCTATAGAAGTATTTGCAATTTCCGCCAGAAATATTGTGGCAATTGATATGGATACGAATCGAGTCTTATATGGAAAAGATATTCACGATGAACATTTAATAGCGAGTATTACAAAAATTATGACAGCGATTGTTGCTATTGAAAATGCTGATATAGAAAGTGATGTAACCACTACCAATACAATTTTGAAAGCTTTTGGTAGTGCCATTTATATTGAAGTTGGTGAAACAATGAAATTAAAAGACTTGCTTTATGGCTTAATGCTTCGAAGTGGAAATGATGCCGCTTTAGCTATTGCAGAATATGTAAGTAAAGATGTAGATTCTTTTGTTGCGCTTATGAATAAGAAAGCAAGTGAAATTGGCATGAAGAATACTAAATTTATAAATCCCCATGGGCTAGAAAATGATGAGGGTGCAGGAAATATCTCCACTGCCTATGATATGGCTATTTTAACAAGTTACGCTATGCAAAATGACTCTTATAAAGAAATTGTAAGTACAAAAAATTATGTAGCTAAAAGTGATAAAAAAAGTTATAGTTGGGCAAATAAAAATAAGTTATTAAAAAGCTATGAATATACAACAGGAGGAAAAACGGGGTTTACAGAAAAAGCACGACGTACACTTGTTTCAACAGCTTCAAAAGAGGGAAAAAATATTGCCATTGTCTCCCTAAATGATCCAGATGACTGGGCAGATCACAAAAACTTATATGAAGATCTATTTAAAGAATATAATTTAGAAAAAATTATTGATAAAAATAACTTTGGAATTAATGAGGAAAACTATTATCAAAAGGAAAATTTATATGTACAAGAAGATGTATTTTTGTTACTAAAAGAAAATGAAAAGGAAAGTATTATACTCGACATTAATTTAAAAAAATTAAAACATTATAAGAATGGGGATACTGTAGGGACAATTAAAATTAAATTAAAAGAGGATATCTTAAAAGAAGTGAATATTTATATTGCAAAAAAGGAAGAGATACCTACTAAAAAACAAAATATTTTTCAAAAAATTCTAGGATGGTTTAAACATGATAAATAAAATATGGGGATTTTTTATCATTGTTGGTATTCTTTTTACACTTTTATTTGGAAATTTAAGTAGTTTAAATGATACGATTTTAACGAGTGCTTCTAGTGGTGTACAAATGGTTTTAGAGCTTATTCCCATTATTGTTTTATGGTCAGGAATCATGAAAATAGCAGAAAAAAGTGGAGTTTTAAATAATATTTCGAGAGTTTTTAAACCGATTCTAAGCAAATTATTTCCTTCTTTAAAAAAGGATAGTAAAGCTTTAGGATATATTACATCTAATATAGCAGCTAATGCATTAGGACTTGGAAGTGCAGCAACTCCTTTTGGATTAAAAGCTATGGAAGAGATGCAAAAAGAAAATCCAAAGAAAGATACAGCGAGTGATGCCATGATTACTTTTTTAGTATTAAACACGAGTGGAGTTACCATTATTCCAACAACAGTCATTGCTCTTCGCATGATGCACAAAAGTGCAAATCCAGAAGAAATTATTATTACAGCTATTTTAGCAACTATTTGTTCAAGTATTGCTGGTTTAACTTTAGATTATATTAGAAGGAGAAAAAAACGATGAGCAATATTTCAAAAATGATTATTCCTATATTTGTCATTCTAACGATTATTTATGGTGTAAAGAAAAAAGTTCTCATCTATGATACATTTTTAGAAGGGGCAAAAGAAGGACTAATTACAGCATTTAATATTTTCCCCGCCGTAGTGGCGATGGTTTTTGCTATTAATATTTTTTTAAATAGTCATATTTTGGAAACTATTTTTGGTGTATTAGAACCAGTTTTAAATCGTATAAACTTACCCTTAAGTGTTTTACCAATGGCTTTTGTTCGTCCCATATCAGGAACAGCTTCTTTAGCTATAATGAACGATATCTTTCTAAAATTTGGACCTGATTCTTTTGCTGGTAGACTTGCATCAACTATACAAGGATGTACAGATACAACGATTTATGTCTTAGCTTTATATTTTGGAAGCGTAAAAATAAATAAAACAAGATATGCCTTAACTACTGGTTTATTTGCAGATTTTATAGGAATTGTTGCCAGTTTTATTATTGTAAGTATCTTTTTTGGCTAATATAAAGTTGTAAACGTTTTCTTTCTTTTTAATGATAAATTTTAAAGTTTACAATTATTTTAAAATATGTCAAAATAGTTTATTGCGAGGGAATTGGAAATGAATATAGAAGTAATCGAAATTGAAGATATAAAAGTATTATTAAAAGGTGCTAGATGTATAGGAAAAGGAAAAACAGGAAAATGTTTTCTTTTACAAGATGGTAGTTTATTTAAAATATATAGAGATACTCCAAATACAGCTGAATTATTTCATCAATATGATATGTTGTCTCATTTAAATTGTTTATCGCAATTAAATAATGAGATTTATGTGGGACCTATAAAAATATATACTCATAAAAATCAAGTCATAGGATATGCCATGCGCTATATTCCTGCTAAAACACTTTATAAAATAAATAAAAAAGTAACATTAAATGAAATAAGAGAAGCTTTAAATCCTTTGATTGATGCTACTTTTCTAATAAGTTCAGAAATGAAATATACTCTTGTTGATATGCATGGCGGAAATATTTTATATAAAGAAGGCTTTCATGTTATTGACTTAGATCCTGGGTATTTCACTGAAAATGATGATGCGGATAAAATTATGTGTTTTAATATGAAAAAAATTCTATGCACAATTATAGATGGAATTGTTGGTAGTGGAAGATATATTGGGGAAGAAATCAGCTTTTATAATAAAAGACTAGATTCTGTGTATGAAGAGGTAATTTATAAAAATTATCAGGCCATTGATGAATTTTTTGGAAATTTAAAGGAAGAAGTTAAACAAAACAATCCTACCATAAAAGATGTGCAAAGATTGAAAAGAAGACTTTATTATCTTAAATTACCTTATTATAAAAATATTTAAATTTGATAAATAATTGAGATACTTCGGTATCTTTTTTTGTTGTTGACTTTTTGATCGGGGGGGGGGTATAATAAAAAACCAAATCACTTATAAATTGTAGGAGGTGCTCATAATGGGTAAAAATGTTATTATTGCATGTGATTTTAATTCAAAGGAAAAACTTATTGATTTTCTAGACAAAATGGAAGGAGCTGATCCAAACTTTTATTGTAAAGTTGGAATGGAACTGTTTGATGCAGGAGCTCTCCAAGGATTTAATCCTGTACGAATTATAAAAGAAAGAGGACATAAAGTATTTTTAGATTTAAAGTTAAAAGATATTCCAAATACAGTATCAAAAACTGCTAAAACTTTAGTTGATGCAGGAGCAGATATGATTAATCTTCATGCTGATGGTGGACTTAAAATGATGAAGGGTGTTGTGGATGCCATAAATGAAGTTTATATGGAATATAAAAGAAAGTATAGTAATGCATGTGCATCTGATGTACTTCTTCCTGAAACAATAGATAAAGTTCAAGAATATAAGAAAAAAATAGAATCAAAACCAATATTATTAGGAGTTACTGTTTTAACTTCTATGAGTGAAGAAGAACTTCGAAATGAGGTAGGCGTTAATAAAAGCCCAATGGAACAAGTGGTTAGTTTAGCAAAATTATCTAAAGAAGCGGGACTTGATGGTGTTGTATGTTCACCACAAGAAATTCTAGCTGTAAAAGAAGCTTGTGGTGAAAATTTTATAACAGTTACACCAGGAATTCGATTTAATGATAGTAAGAAAGATGACCAAACAAGAATAGCTACACCAGCTTGTGCAAATATTATGGGTTCAGATTATATTGTTGTAGGACGACCTATTACTGAAGCAGAAGACCCAGTTGCAGCTTATAATAAATGTAAGCAAGATTTTACCGAAGAGGTAAAAGATACAACAGAAATGGAAAACGCTAAAGTGTATATTTCTAATATTAAGAATAAAATTGTTGTACCATCTGATGCAGTAGCTAAAGCATTACTAGAAGCAGGAGCATTTAAAGTAGATACAGAAGATCCATTCTTATTAAAAAGTGGAATAGCGTCACCTTTGTATTGTAATTGTAGAGATTTATATAAATATCCAAAACAACAAGAATTAGTCATGGATTATTTAGCAGAATTAGTTAGAGAATATTATCCTTATTGTGAAGCGATTTTTGGTACACCAATGGCAGCTATTCCATTTGGAACATTAGTAGCGGAAAGATTAGGATTACCACTTGGATTTGTTAGAAGTGAACAAAAAGACCATGGATTGAATACTAAAATTGAAGGTCCTATTTGGGAAGGAATGAAAGCGGTAGAAATTGAAGATTTAATTACTTCAGGAACAAGTTCATTACAACCAGTTAAAGCTTTACAAGAAAATGGGGTAGAAGTTTTAGGAATTGGAGGAATTGTTGATAATAATTTTATAGAATCAACAAAATTGATTGAAAATGGCACTCATTATGAAACAATAACTACAATGTCAAAACTTGCTCATTATGCTGGAGAACAAGGTATTATTACCCCAGAAGCTTTTGATAAAGTTTTAGCCTATGAAAATAATCCTCATGATGAATCATGGATGAGTGAAGAAGCTGCTTTAAAAATAGCTCGAAAAAGAGAGGCTAGAAAATAAGATAAGCTAAAGCGATAAGTGAAAATTTTTATTGACATTTGCATATACTTTACTATATAATCATATTGTTACAAAAAGGAAAGAGATTGTATCCACAATCCACCTGATTACGAATAGTAATGGGTAATTAGCCAAAATAAACGAATGATTTGTGCTTTTTAGGTGGATACATTGTATCTACCTTTTATAATGTATGGAGGTGCATTTATATAGCAAATAATAAAAA
>CAYSFO010000036.1:0-15217 GCA_964430695.1 uncultured Muribaculaceae bacterium
TTTTTGTTCTGTACTATAGAACAGATAGGCATAACTTGTTCCTATGATGAATAATACGATTCCTAGTATTGTTGTTATTACTATTTTTCTATTGTTATGCCTCATTTTCTCATCTCCTTTATGTGGAGTATCTCCACAATTATGTTTATATTATACTCCGTGTTTCTCCACATTTCAAGAAATAAATTCGGAAAAATACGACAATTGTAGCAGAGGTGAACTTATGATAGGAAAAATACTGAAAACAATGCGCAGAGAAAATAATTATACACAAGAGCAATTAGCAGAGCTTGCCTATTTAGGAAGAAGTACAATCAGTGACTATGAAAGAATGAAAACCGACATTAATTTTGAAACTCTAGAAAAAATTGCAGGTGTTTGTAACTATGAAATCGTTTTTATAAATAAAAAAGATAAAAACAAAGTTTTAACTTCTAAAAATATTGATAGAAAAGAAATTTAAATGAAAAAAGAAGGTAGTTCCTCCCTTTTAATATGCAAAATATCCACTGAAAATTATTGCTAACAAGATGAATAATACGATGATCATCATTGCACTATTCATTCCTTGATTATTGTTATTACAACAATTATCGTGCTCTTTCTTACAGCTGTTCATTTAAATGGACACCTCCTTACGAATTAAAGACTAAATGAAAGCCCCTACAATGATTATAAGTAAGATGAATAATACAAGTATCATAGCTGGACCTATTCCATTACGATTACAACATTGATTCATATTTCATTCCTCCTTTATTTGTCTTTTCATTTATATTGTATGGTTAAATATTAGAGTTGGTGAGTGTTATTCTTGTATTTTTTTTGTAAATTAGTTATAATATTGATTGTTTAAGGAGGATAAAATGAAGAAAAAAATAATAGTACTTGGATTATGTACAGTAATGGTATGTGGTTGCGGAAAAACAATCCCTACTTTAGAAAATGGTGGTGAAGCAGTAGTCACATTTGAAAAAGGAGAAGCAATTAGTGTTGAAGATTTATACAATGAACTAAAAAATAGTTATGCATTAGAATCTTTAATAAATTTAATTGACAAAAAAATAGTAGAGGATAAGTATAAGGATTCTTTAGATAGTGCAAATGAATATGCCGATGCAACAATGAAATCTTTAGAAGAAACCTATGGAGATGATTTGCTTTCAGCTATTCAAATGTATACATCTTACTCTACGGTAGAGGCTTATCGAAATTATGTCTATTTAAGTTACTTACAAAATTTAGTTATTGAAGATTATGCTAAAGACCAAATTGAAGAAAAAGAACTTAAAAATTACTATGAAAAAAATATTTATGGTGATGTTTTAGTAAATCATATTTTGATTACACCAAAAGTGACAGATAGTATGGCAGATGAAGAAAAAACGGCTGCAGAAAATGAAGCCAAAGAAAAAATCAATACCATTATTGCTAAATTAAAAGAAAGTAAAAATATAAAGGAAACATTTACAGAATTAGCAAAAGAATATTCAGAAGATTCTTCTACAAAAGAAGATGGTGGATCTCTTGGATATATCAACAATGGTACTCTATCAAGTAGTTATGATGAAATATTAAAAAATGCTTTTGAATTAAAAGATGGAGAGTATTCAACAAAAGTAATCACAACCGAACTTGGATATCATGTCATCTATCGTGAAGCATCTAAAGAAAAAGCAAGTTATGAAGATGTATTAGACAGTATGAAAGAAACACTAGCAGATAAAATATTAAGTGAAGATACCACACTAAGTACAAAAGCAATGCAAGCCATTCGAAAAGAATATGGAATGGATATTGTAGATAGCGAAATTCAAAAGCAATACGCTACTTATATTCAAAATGCTTTGTCAACTAAATCTAATTCTAATAAAGAATAAGTTAAAAAAATCATCACTAAAGTGATGATTTTTTTATGTCTTCTAAAACAGAATCTATATCTTCAAATAGGAATCCTTTATTCATTAATCTTCCTTTTGTTTGATAAGATAATTCTGGTTCTTTATATTTTTTTCCTAATTTATTATAGAGTTTTAAAGCCTCTTTTTCTAAAATTGTATTATTTTTGGGAATTTCTATTGTATCTAAGATAGCCATAATATTTTCTTTTGAAAACCCCTCATTCATGCAAGAAAAGAGAATGCGTTCTTTTAATTTTTTAATTCCCTCTTTTTTATTTGTATTTATTTTTTTCTCAATTATCTTTTTTAATTTTTCTTGCCATATATCATTAGAAATACAAGCAAGATATTCTTTGATTTGTTCTTCTTCAAAATCTAAAGCTAATAGTTTTTTTACAATTTTACCAGGCCCATTATTTGTTAAATGGATTTGATCATGAATAAAAGCCTGTAAATAAGCTTCATCGTTTATTAACTTTCTTTCTTCCATTTTTAAAAGTGTATTTAAAATCTCTTGATCAGAAAACTGATTTCTTTTTAAATATTCTCTTATTTCCTTTTTACAGCGATTCTTATTCGTTATATACTTTAAAGCTTTATAATAGCAAGTTAGACTTTTATTTTCTTCTATCATTTGTTGGAGTTCTTTTTCATCCAGTTCCTTTTTTAATAATAAATTATACTTTAAAATAATATCATCATATAAAACGACACTAGAATCTTTTTCTTCAAAAAACACTTGATAAGAATTATTTTTAATCTTTTTATAACTTTTTATTTTCATAGCAGTATTATATAACACAAAGTTCCGTTTTTCAACGGAACTTTCAAGAATATTGAAGAAAAAAATCATTATGCTATTCACTTAAATCAGTTGCATAAGCGATAGAATAAATAGCAGCTTCAAAGGCTTTTTTGTTAATAGCTGTTGTAGCGGATTCATCAATCCATAATCGTAAACTAAAAGTATCTTCTCCCCCATCATCTCCACCATCAGTACTACTTCCTTTTAACGTTCCTGTTGCAATCGCATAAGAAGAAGCAAAATCATCATCAATTTCTAAGTTTAATAATTCGTCCTTATTTAACCCATAATCTGCAGAATCTAACGAATTGGCAGTTGCTAATGAATCTTTATTTTTTACTAAAATATATTTGATTAAGTCATCACTTATTTTATTATCACCAAGAGCAACTGTATTTAAATAAATGGTATACTCGGCATCAATTGTACAAATATTTTTTAGTTTAAATTGATAAGGAGTTGTTTTAAGCCCTTTCTCATCACTAATCGGATACGCATTTTTTAACTCAATAGAAGAAGAAGTTTCTATAAATTCAAGTTCAAAACACCCTGTATCAATGGCATTTACACCTGTTTGATACCTTGTAACATTCCATAAGGCATAACTACTCCCTATAAACATAGTTACTAACATTAAAAATGCTATAACAGCTAAAGAAATACGATATTTAAGTCTCATATTATCACCAAATCTTCTACTATCTATTCCATTATAATATAAAAAAAAGCTTTTGAAAAGTACTTAATTTGCATTTTGGAGTTTTTGTATGGCTTCTTCTAAAGTAGAGGCTGAAAGGATTGTTAATTGCAAATGATTTTCCTCCTTTATCCTGACCGCTTCTTCATAATTTTCTAAAGGACATAAAAAGATAGAGGCACCTGCTTTTTCTGCTCCAAGCATCTTATATTTTATTCCACCAATTTCTCCAACATTTCCATCGATATCTATTGTCCCAGTTCCTACAATATTTCGTCCCTTGGTAATATCTTCTTTTATTAATGCATTATAAATGGATAGAGCTGTCATAAGTCCTCCACTAGAACCTGATTCACTTTCTTTTGTTGTGATTTCTATTTTAGGATTACTTTCATATTCATATTTATTAAGGATGGCGATTCCTAACTTTAATTCACTCTCGGTTTCATAAATCGTAGCATGACAAATTTGTTCTTTATCCTCACGTAAAACAGTTAGAGTTACCTCTTCCCCTTTTTGCAAAGTTTGAATAAAGTTTTGTAAATCTTCTAATGTTTCAAATTCATTTCCATTAATCCTTAAAATAACATCACCTAACTTTAAATCCGTTTTTGCCTCTTCTGTAATATAAGTAACTACATGATTAATTTTATGAATTGTGATTTCTTTTCCCGCTAATCGATAGGCACTAATCGTAGCATTATCTAAACCCGTTTCTAAATACAAACGATCTCTTAAAATCGTATCATCAACCGACTCATTCTCTAAAGTAATAGAAGAAGATGGCAATATATCCCAATCAGGAAATACAAAAGACAACAACAAAAAAGGGATCTTTCCTTTCATCATGGATACATAAGACATAGAAAGAGTTCCCTCTGCCTCATACATATCCGTAATTTTGATTCGATCACGCAAATCAATCGTTCCTCCTGGACGATAAACAACAAAAGGAAGTTCATAAAAGAAAAAAACAAATAAAAAAACAAGAAGTAAAAAAAATTTATAATTTTCTTTTATGTATTTCTTTATTTTTTCATATACTTTATTAATCATAAGCAGTTCACCTAAATAATTATATCAAACGAAAGTGATAATATGAAAAATTTTTTAAAAAAATATATTTATCTTGTAATAACTTTAGTATTTGTTGTTCTTCTTTTCTATAAAAATTTAGCTTTTAAAAACTGTATTATAAATGGTTGTAGCATTTTCTTTCACCAAGTATTTCCTTCTCTTTTTCCCATGTTTATCATAAATGATATTCTTATCAATTATAATTTTTTTACTATTTTAGATTATTTATGTAGTAAAATATTTCATCGGATTTTTCATATGTCTTCAGCAGCAACTTACATTTTTATCCTATCTATTTTTTCAGGTACTCCAACAAATGCTTATATTGCAACGAATTTAGTAAACGAAAGAAAACTTTCTCCTAAAGATGCAGGCATTATTCTTTCCTATTCTTGCTTTTTAAATCCCTTATTCCTTTACAATATGTTAAATACAATTTTTCTAGATAGCAATATAACTTTAAAAATAATATTCATTAATTATGGGCTAAACTTTTTCATTGCTTTTTGTTATCGTAAATACAACTACCAAAATGTTTCTTTATCTCCAACAAAAAATGTAGAAAACTTTACGAAAGTTTTAGCAAAAAGTATAGAACGCTCTTTGAATACATTAACAATGCTTCTAGGAACTATCATCTTTTATTTTATTATTTGTGAAGGAATTTCTATCGTAATGCATAATCCACTCCTAAATTGTATTTTTAATGGCTTATTAGAAGCAACAGGAGGATTAGCCAAAATAGCATCTTTAAATATAAATATGCACTTAAAAGAAATTTTAGTTTCTATTTTCATTTCTTTCGGTGGGTTCAGTATTCATACCCAAATAAAAAACATCATTTCTGATGTTTCTATCCCTTATAAGTACTTTTTTGTGACAAGAATCATTCATGCGATTGCTTCAGCAGCCATTTTTATTATTGCCTAAATAATCTTTATTTGTTCCTGTAAAATTGCTAATATTGACATCTTTTCTCTTCCCTACATAGAAAAATTCTAAATCATCTATAGTATTAGCACTATCTGCTTTCACTACAACAGGAATGACAAATTTCATATAAAAGAACTCTTCGTTAGTATCTTGAAATAAACTATTTTTATGTGTTACACAAGTGACATTGTATTTCGTATTCCCATTTTCTTTTTCTAACAACCATTTTTCGGTTCCTGTAGCATTTTGATAAGTCACGCTATCAGCTTGTACTGACAAGATTCCATTTGTTCCATCTGCATATGTGAATGTTACCTTAAACTGACTACTACTTGAACCACTATCACTAAGACCAACCAATCCTCTTTCTAAAAAATCCTCTTGTACCGTTTTAATAATAATTGCCCTATTTTGTTGGTTTTCACGAGCATAATCAATATTTTTATCACTATAACGAACATCAGCAATCAATCGAAACAAAAACATAATGACTATAGAGATAAGAGCTATACTTATAATTAATTCTACTAATGTTATTCCTTTGTTATTTTTCATTCTATCTCCCCTAAAAGGATGGTAGCATAGTAATATACACACGCATCCTTACCACCTATAAAACAAGAAGATCCATTCTTTGATTCTGCAAATTCGACAACAATACGATAGCCGTTTGTAAAAGCTCCACCAATCGTTTTCACATAAGCAGAAGCGGTATCTCTCATTTGGAGTAACGCTGCACACTTTCCTGTTTCAATAGATTTTGTACAATTTTGTAATGAACTCACATCACTATGCGTAAAATAAAGATTATTAATATGTAATTCTTTCCACATATCTTCACAAAAAGCTTTATTCTCTTCATCTTGAATGATATCTGCAGAACAACCAAATCCGATAATTCCTAAAGTCTCTTTTCCATGTTCATTTAAATATTGCTTTTCATATTGTGATAAATAATCTTTCATCCGATCCAAACGAAAATATTTAAAAAACTTTTCTATATAATACGTTCGATATAAATAAACCGAATCATTATATTTTAATCTTGTTTTTTCTTTTATAATTGCAGTACTATAAGCAGAATAAGTCATTAAAAGAGAAATGGTTAAAATAGCAACCACCACTATAGTTTCTATAAAAACAAAACCTCTTTTCTTCTTCATAAAGTACCTTCCTTATCATAACCATTATAGTAAAACAAAGTATTTTTGTAAAGAAACATTTCTTAAGAATTTTTCTCTATAACCAAAGGACTAGAAAATTTCATAAACATAGAGTTCATGTTGGGCTCTAGTTACTGCAACATAGTATAAATTTTTCTCCTCTTTCGTAAAATAATTTTCTTGGTTTTGATAGACGATTACAGCATCAAATTCCAACCCCTTAGCTAAATAAGCGGGGATAATAACAAAATCTTTAATAAAATCTTCTGTTTTTATATCAATATAAGATAAGGAAAAATCCATTTTCAATTGCTCATAAAGTTTTTGAGCACTGTTTGTATTTTTAGTAATAATGGCAAGAGACTTATAATTTGCTTTTAAATTTTTTATGTCTTCTTTTAAAGTTTTATTCGTATTTCGAAAAATTACTGGTTTTTTTACGCCTTTTCGAATAGCACAGACATGATGTAAATCAAGTATTTTATTAGCATATTCAATAATTTCTTCACTAGAACGATACGTTTTAGTAAGCTCAATGTACTTTCCTGGAAAAATATTCATTAATTCTTCTAAACTAGTATAGTGATAGAAAGGATTAATATTTTGGTTTATGTCTCCCAAGATTGTAAAAGATGTTTTTTTAAATATTTTACTTAAAATGACATATTGTAAATAACTATAATCTTGTGCCTCGTCTATAACGACTTGTTCAATGTATTTTTCATAATAAAATCCCTCCATGATTCCTTTTAAATAGACAAGAAGCAAAGCATCATCATAAGCAATTATTTTAGTATTACTTAATTTTTTAATCTCTACTTCTGACATGTTTTCATGAAAGAAAGGACTTCTATAAAATTTTTGTAATATTTCTTTATAATCTTTCTTCATCCCTAATGCTTCTAATAGTAATTTATGATAAGTTGCTTTTTTCTTTTTACTTCCCTTGTAATTGTTTTCTGAAAACTTAATCGCCATCGCATCAATTCTTTCAAAAAAAGGAACACTAGAATATCTGTGATGAAATAAATCGTTTAATTCTTCCTTTGTATATTCATAAACTTTGTTTTCGACAAACCCTTTAGTAAAAAAAGTCTGCGTTTCTAAATGTCTTACAAAATCTTCCATATCTTTTATAATGGCATTGGATTGTTTATATTGTAATAGATTATTGTTTGTATCTTGCCCAAGATAATAACGATTCAAAAAATCAATGTATGATTCTACCGTTTTGTATTCTTTGATCATTTTGGATAAGTAATCGTGAAAAGTCGTTTGTAAAGTATTTTCTTCTCCTAATTCTGGTAAGACATTAGAGATATATTCTGTAAATATTTGATTAGGAGAAAAGATAAGAACTTTATCAGAAGATAAATTTTTAATTTTATAAAGAAGGAAAGCAATACGATGAAGGGCAACACTTGTTTTTCCAGAGCCAGCAATTCCTTGCACAATTAAATGTTTATCTTTTGTATTTCTAATCACACTATTTTGTTCTTGTTGAATGGTCGTAACTATATTTTTCATTTTGTCAGAAGATTCACTTGCTAAAACCTCTTGTAAAACCTCATCATCAATGTTAATTGTACTATCAATAATTCGAAGAAGTTTTTGTTCTTCAATTTTGTATTGTCTTTTTTGCTCTAAGTTACTTTTAATTATTCCCATAGGGGCTTCGTACTGGCAAGGTCCAGATTCATAATCATAAAACACACTACAAATGGGAGCACGCCAATCATAAATATAATTGTCTAAATTTTCATCTTTTAAATAGGTCATTCCAATATAAATTTTTTTCTTTTGTTGGCTTTCATCCTCTACTACAATGGAGGCAAAGTAAGGACTACTCTTAATTTTTAATAATTTTTTAAAATAATCACGTTCTTTCAAAAGCAAAAGTGCCTCTTGTTCACTATCTGAACGAACGGCATTTAATTCTTGCTTATCCATTCCTCCCTTATTTTCCCAAGCATATCTTCGAAATTCCTTGATTTTTTCAGCATCTTCAAAAATAGCACTTTCCATTTTGGCAATTTGCTGATTTAAATACTTGCAAGTTTCATCTAAGTATAATTCTTCTTGTTTTCTTTCCTTAGATTCCATTTTTACCTTCTTTCTATTTTGCGCAAACAAAAAACTCCCGAAAATCATCTTTCGAGCCACTAAGTTGTAAAAAATAAAGATTGTAAATAAAAAAGTCTATTTCATTTTAACAAAAAGAAAGAAACATTGTCAATTAAAATTTTTTGATCATCACACACATTTTTAACACTGAAAAATGAAAAAAACATATAATACCATAGGTGATTATATGTACAATAACGGACCATGTTGCCCACCACCACACAATCGTAAACCTGGAGGTGGCGGAGGATTTTTTACAATCTTAGCAATCTTTGCTTTATGTATTTTGATTTTTTATCAATTAATTATTACTTTAATTCTACCTTTAAGATTTAATATTTTTGTTTTACTCTTAGAACTCTTTATTTTAACTTTCTTGCTCTACCGCGTAGTATGGCCTCACTAACTCTTCTGTAATAAATAAGTAATCCATCGCCTCTCGAACGATAGAACAGGATTGAAAGGAAGAGGAAGAAAGTTCAATTTTCTTTGGTAAGGAAATAAGAATAAAAAATAACTTTTTTTCATCTTCCGTTAAACTGACTTTTTCCAAATACCTTGAAAAAACAACACTAAAATTAATTGTAAAATAGGCACTTTGATAAAATTTTACCAAATCCATAACTGGACTATCAATTCGAGCACTTTCCCAACTCACTAAATAATCTTGTTCATTCTTAACAAAATGATCTAAAGACAAATGATTATGAATCAAACTTACCCTTTTTTTCGTTTGTTCTTTTACCATCGAGAACCATACATCTAATTCTTTATCAGCAAATTCTAAAGCAGCAAAGATTTTATAAATATTACGAATCAAAGAATAAGAAGAAGGAGACATATAAATCTCTTTTTTTATGTTATCATATAAGGAATTATAATAATTTTGTAAATAAACGATATTGCTTTTAATATTATCATAAATGGTTTTAAAATCATCTTCTGTTACGCCTTTATAGAATGTTGTTTTATTATGTAAATTACTAATCAAATCAATCAAATCAAGAGCTTTTTGTTCATTAGGCATAGCTACACCTTTCACGTATTCATAAACATTAACATCACTTCTTGATTCATCTACTAAAGGAGGAAAATTGGTAAAACTTCGACTATTTAAATAAGAAAATAATTCTCGCATATCCTTATTAGTACTTTTTTCTTTAACAACAAAATCTCCTGATGTCGTATTTAAAATTAAAACTTTTCCTTGAATCGTATATCGATACGGTTTATAAATTTTCTTTAATACTTCTAATGATTTATTCATCCAACCAAGGAATAATGATTTTATCTCCAATAGTGATATTTTCTACTTGGTTATACTCTTTTAAAGTAGAAACATCGATTCCATAAGTAGTACAAATACTTTCTACCGTATCACTTGAAGATACAATATGGATATGATAGGTTGCAAACTCATCTTCTTTATCACTTGCCGAATTAAGAATTAACTCTTCACTTTCTTGATCCATACGATCATCATCTTCTTCGTTAACAGGTTCTTCTTCACTATCAGAGGCTTCTACGTTTTCTAAAGGTATTTCTTCCTCCTCTTTTTCTTCAAACATATCTTTAATTTCTTCCATGACCACTTCTCGAATATCCTCTTTTTCTATCTCTTCTTCCTTTTTTTCTTCTGCTGTTACTGAAAATTCAATATCTACTTTTAAAGTATTGTCATTTAAAATCTCATACGTAAAATCTGTAATTTCAAAATCAATAGATTCTTTTATAATTTGATCTGTAACATCGACACTAAAAGGTAATTTATAGTTAAATGTTTCTTTATTGACACTCACTTCATGACTTCTATAATCTCCGGAAACAATAAAATTACCACCAATTTCAGTATCATTAATATTAAGTTCATGTTCTAAAGATATACTACAAATCTCGGCAATTTTACTTCCAAATTCAATCTCTTTTGTATATGGTACTATACTTTTCATCTTCTTCACCCTTTCCTATTCAATCATATGAGCCTATGCAAAAAAAAATGAACGAATTTATCGTCCATTTCGTTTATCAACTTCTAAACTATTTAAAATAAAATCTATTTTTGCCGCTTGTTCTAAAGAACTTGTATTTTCAAACACAGGATATTCATAAAAAGCTAATTTGTTTTTTCTTAAGTAGATATTAAAAATACGTTCTGCTAAAAATCCAAAAACTCTTTGATTATATAGAGAATAAGATAGATAGGGAATTTGTTCTTCTAAAGAAAAAAGAATAGGAAATAAGAAAGAAAGATAATCATTTAAAACTTCTTTAGAAGAAATAAACATATTACATGTATAAAGCTTATTTTGATTCAAAATTTCTTTTATTGTGGCATGATAAGTAAAATCTTGCTTTTCTATCTCTTTGCAAGCCAAAAGAAGATCATTTTTATAATGCACACTTGCATATTGCAAAAAGACAGTATTATCTAATAGTAAAGGGCTGGGAACAATCAGATCATACCTTTTTAATAATTCTTTAATTTCTTTTTTAGAAATAAATGTATCTCTATAAAAATAACGATGATAATGTGTAAATCCTACATATTTACTCTTATCATGTTTCCATATCCAATAAAGAGCAGTTAATTCAGAATAATAAGGATTTTTATCCGATATATTTTCCCCAGTATTATCTTTTAGAAAAGGCAGATGATTTTGATTGGCTCCAGCAACAATTGGTACATAAATAGAATTTTTAGGTGGAGAAAACATTTTATGCGTGGCGATATAAATTGTTGTCTTATTCATAAAAATCTCCTTATTCAAATAAACCTTTATAGATTTCTTCGTAATTTTCTACTTCAATAATTTCTAGTTTATTTAAAACTTCATTAGGGACATTGACTAAGTCATTATGATTACTTTTAGGTATAAATACTTTTTTCATTCCATCATGATAAGCCCCAATTAATTTTTCTTTTAAACCACCAATCTTACGCACAAAACCATTTAAAGTAATTTCTCCTGTCATAGCAATATCACTAGAAATCGGATGATTACTTACTAAACTTAGAAGGGCCGTTGTAATGGCTACCCCTGCACTTGGTCCATCTTTTTTAATAGCAGCATCTAACATATGGATATGGATATCTTTTGTTTTAAAATAATAATCATTAATCTTAAAAGTATCTTTATTGGCAATCAAATAACTAATGGCCACCTGAACACTTTCATCCATTACTTGTTCTACTCTACCCGTAATTTTGACATTCCCTTTTCCTTCATAAAATACACTTTCAATTGGCATAACTAAACCACCTGTATTATTGACAGCAAGGGCATTACAAGTCCCTATAACTTCTTTTGGGATTAATAAATTGTTTTTATGTTCTTCAGGGCCTAAAAGTTCTAAAACAAGTTCATGCGTTACTTTTACATTTTCTAACCTTTCTAAAACAATTAGTTTTCGAACAATACTAACTAATACTCTTTGTAATTCACGTACCCCTGCTTCATTTGTATAATAATGAATAATTTCTTTTAAAACAACATCTGAAAATTTAATATTTTTAGAAGTGATATTATGCTCTTTATAAATGATAGGAAGTAAATACTTTTTAGCAATTTCTAATTTTTCAAATAAAGTATAACTAGAAAGTTCAATAACTTCTAATCGATCATATAATTCATAAGGAATTTCCGTTTCATAATTGGCCGTTAAAATAAAAGTAACATGTGATAAATCAAAGGTCTCTTCAATATAATTGTCGATAAACGTTTTATTTTGTGATTTATCCAAAATATCAAGTAATGTACTAGCAGGATCTCCTTTATAATCCTTAACCATTTTATCCACTTCATCAATCAAAATAAGAGGATTACTGGTTCCACATCTTTTTAAACCTTCTATAATTTTCCCAGGATTCGATCCAATATAAGTTCGTCTGTGTCCATTTAAAATAGAACTATCATTAAGACCTCCAACACTTATTTTATAAAATTCCTTATTTAAGCTATTAGCAATTGATTTAGCAAATGTCGTTTTCCCAACTCCTGCTGGTCCAACAAAACATAATATAGGACTATCTACCTCTGGATTACGTCTTTTAGCAGCAATATATTCTAAAACTTTCGCCTTTGCTTTAGACATGCCATAATGCGATTTATCTAAATTTTTTTCTATAATTTTTAAATCCATTTCATCATCAGAATAGGTATTCCAAGGTAAAGAGAACATCCAATCTAAATAATTACGAACATTGGAAACTTCTGGGCTTGCTTCACTCATATAAGCAAACTTTTTAATCTCATTTTTTATTTTTTCAACAATTTTAGAATCCGTAATCTTTAATTGTTCTAATTGTTCGTAATAAAAAGACACTTCTTTTTCTTTGGTATTATACCCACCTAATTCTTCTTGAATTTCTTTTAATTTTTCCTTTAAAATAAATTCTTTCTGGCTTTCTTCAAGACCATTTTGTAATTTTTGATCCAATTTTTGATCTAGTTTAATGACCTCTAATTCTAAATGCAAATCTTCTGTTAAATGCATTCCACGAACAACGGGATTAATTTCTTCTACATATTCTAATTTACGTAAGAAAGAAATTGGTAAAAAAGCCGCAATTAAATCAGTCAATTTATTTAAATCTTTTACATCTTTAATCACATTAATAATACTATTCGAAATACCCCTGCCATTTTTCACATACTCATGAACGAAAGAATGCAATTTTCTTTTTAAAGCCGCAGCTTCTATTTCATCAAATTTTGGAATTTCTAATTTTTTATACTTACATTCTAATATATCTTCTATCGTAGTATTATTTGTATAATTTTTTATCTCTGCTCGAAACAATCCCCTTAAAGTGACTCTTAAGTTTCCATTTGGGAGTTCAAGACTACTTTTTACTTTAGCAACCACTGCAATTTTAGGTAAATCACTTACCTCAGGAATCTCTTCTATTTGATCTTTAGGACTAACAACAACAAGCTCATTATGATAAGTATCCGTAGATAATAAAACGACATTTTTACTAAGTTCATTATTAAGTTCAAGTTTTACTTCTTGATTAGGGAGTAACAATAAATTCTTAAGTAATAGTACCGGCAAGGTGTTTTTCATGTAATCATCTCCCTCGAAGTTATGTTGTTTATTATAACGACTTCAAAGAATAAAGTAAACATTATTTACATTATTTTACAGCCAATTTTTGCTAAAAATTTTAGTTAAATTTGTATCATTTTTGATACAATATTTTCAGGTTATAAACACGGTTAAATTTAATAAAATGGAGATAAAAAAGGAGGAAATAATTTATTTTAAATTTAAGTGATTTTTCTACAGTCGACATTATGAAATTGTGTATCCAATTACAACTCTACTCGGTAAGGGTTAGATCTAGCTCCATCCCCGCTAGAGAACCTGACTTTTGCATTCAAATGGAAGACGGGATAGGCACGTCCAGTGTTAAAAGAAACCCCCACACTAGACAAATCACCGTCACTGGAATCGATCCTGACGAAGAAGGCATTCTTCCAAACCGAAACAGGCGTGATCGTCCACATCGAACCGATACTAACATTAAGATCATTTAACCAATTGTTTTTAGAGCACCCCTTCAAACTTACCTCCTCCGACCAAGACGCCAGAGAAGAAGAGAAGCAAGCGACCCTATCGGTATCATCACTTCCGGAAGTTGCATAACCATAATCACTAGGGTATATTAATCCAATTTTAGTTATAGTACAAAATGTATCTTTGCAAGAGTAACCTCCTAAATTACCTCGTTCGTTTTTATACATCGTCGTCCCCTGCATCAAATTTTTATCATACGAATTTCCTCCAATATACCATTTTGTATTATCTATGTATTTTTGATAATTACTTATGCTATTCCAGTAGGTTTCATTTAATACTTCGGTATTCAATGAGCTTTTTGTCCAGTCAGTACTGTCGCTCTCCTTACTTCCACTCCAATAAACATTTTTATAGTAAGTAGCTTTAATTAATTTCACTCTATTTTCATAAGGACCATCTTCACTACTTTGAGTTGGGATAACTCCGATGATTCGATATAGTTGATCTTCGGTACAATTTCCACTTGCTTCTAAACATACATAGTTATTTGGATTTTTTCCTATATATCGATAGTCGATTGTTGCATTTGCTCCTGTCTGTTCTGTTTCTTCATGTTCTTGTCTTATGATACTTGAATCTGTTATTGATTTTGCTATTAAGTAATCACTAAATAGTGTTGTGGATGGTGTTTTGTATTTGATACTACATTCCATTCCTTCTTCATAACTTGTTACTGTTCCTTCTTGTGTTTCTTCATTATAAGTTGCTGTTCCACTTGTACATGTCATATTTTTATATAAATATATACTTTTATCTGGTTTTTCTTTTACTTCTTCTTCATCTATATAATATTTGAATATAGAACTAAAGTCGATACTACATTTTGTTGGCTTTGTTATGGCTCCACTTACTGTTACTGTCCAATTCTCGTAATTCCACGTTCCACTCATTTCTTCTGTATCACAGGTTACTGTTACTGTATAGTTTCTATCAC
>CAYSFO010000037.1:0-15020 GCA_964430695.1 uncultured Muribaculaceae bacterium
ATATTCTTATTTTATTATTGATTGTTATAATCATTCTCTTGATACTATTTAACTAAATGATTAAATTCAAATGGGTTTTGGTTGAAAGAAAGGTTAAAAAAACACTATCCTTGTCAAAAGGAAGGTGTTTGCAAAAAAACGGCAAGCACTTATACAAAGTGTCTCGCTTAAATTAAGCATAATATAATTTTATATAGATGTAAAGGTTATTTTTGACAAAATGCACAATAATAAGTACTTCGTCCATTTATTTTTTCGTTTTTAATTGGATTATGACAAACTTTACATTCTTCACTCTCTCGTTTATGTACCATTAACTCTTGTTGAAATCTTCCTGTTACTCCAAGACTAGAAGTATAACTTTTAATTGTTGTTCCACCAAGTTCCATCGCTCTTTTAATTATTTTTTCAGAACTTTCTACAATTCTTTCTGCTTCTTTTTTTGTAATTTCACATCCCCATTTAAAAGGATTGATACCTGATGCAAATAAAACTTCATTTGCATAAATATTTCCAAGACCACTAATAATTGTTTGATCAAGTAAAATTGTCTTAATTGGCAATTTTTTATTTTTAAATTTCTCTAATAAATGTTCTGCCGTTAAATCTTTATCTCCTGGTTCATACCCTTGTTTTTGAATTGCTTCTGTTGTTTCTAATTCCTCTTTTTTAATTAAGTTCATCCGTCCAAATTTACGAGTATCATGATATCTTAAATCCGTATCATCATCGAATGTAAAAATGACATGTTCATGTTTTTCTATTGGTTCATTTCTATTTTTTAAGAAATATTTTCCTTCCATACGCAAATGACTCAATAAGTAATAATCATGAAGTTCAAAAATCAACCACTTTCCCCTTCTTTTTATATCAACAAATTCATTATTTTCTAAATTTTTTTTAAATTCTTTACCATCTGATTCAATCATTCTTTCATAAAGAATTTTTACAGTTTTAATTCTCTTATACAAAATTTGTCTTTTTAAAGTATTTCTAACCGTTTCTACTTCAGCTATCTCTGGCATAATTCACTTCTTTTCTTTTAATAACTTTTGTTTTATATAATCATCCATGGCATTTGTAAATTCATTGAGTTCATGAAAATTTTTAGAAAAAGGGACATGAATAAAAATCACTTTGGTATCCAAATTGTTTTCATATATATATTTTAACACATGAAAATAAGCATAATTACAATAAGAATTACCTGGATGTTTACTTAATTTGTAATTTATTTTTTCTTCTTTTAGGAAAGATAGATACTCTTCTAATGGAAAATTGGTTTTAAAAATTTCTATTTTTATTTTACTTTCAACTTCTATAGCTATTTGTTTTATTCTCGGTTTTCTACCAAACATAATGACATAATCATAGTTGTTATCTTGAAAACATTTCTGTACTTCTTTCTCTATCTTATTAAAATCATTTGTAAAAAGAAATTGCTCTACTGGACTAGAAATATTTGCTAATAAAGTTAAAACTATACTTTTTCTTGCTTTATAACCAGTTAGTAAAACATTAGATTTTTTCATACAATGTTCTCCTTAAAACACTTAATTATTTTGTTTCATACCAATCCGTTCCGAAATCACTACTTACTTTTAATGGTACAGATAGCTCTATTGCATTTATCATTTTCTCACTTACGATTTTAGTTACAAGTTCTTTTTCACTTTCCACTAAATCAATAATTAATTCATCATGCACTTGGATTACCAATTTGCTTTTAATATGAAGACGATTAAATTCCTCATAAATTTCAATCATTGCTTTTTTTATGATATCGGCGCTTGTTCCTTGAATCGGTGTATTTAGTGCTATTCGCTCTCCCGCTTGACGTACCATATATTGTCCCGAATTTAATTCATCAATTACTCTTTTACGATTAAATAGTGTTCTAACAGAACCTTTTTGATAAGCAGTAGCAATGATATCATCCATATATTTTTTAACGCCTGGATAAAGTTCATAATATTTTTCAATAAATTGTTTTGCCTCTTTGGAACTAATTTCAAGGTTTTCTCCTAATCCAAAACCGCTAATTCCATATACAATTCCAAAAATAACTGCTTTTGCTGTAGAACGCATTTTTTTACTAACAGCAACCTCTGGTACTCCATAAATATCAGCAGCTACTTTTGTATGGATATCCGCATCCTTTTGAAAAGCTTCAATTAGTTCTTTACATTCAGAAATATGAGCAAGTATTCGAAGTTCAATTTGAGAATAATCAGCACTTAGGAAACAATCATTGCTTGGAAGAAAGGCTTTACGAATTTTTCTTCCTCCTTCATCTCGAACAGGTATATTTTGAATATTTGGTTCAACAGAAGATAGCCTTCCTGTTCTTGTTAGTGTTTGCTTAAAAATCGTATGCACACGACCATCTTCATAAATATAATTTTCTAATCCTTCTAAATAAGTAGAATAGATTTTAGAAATATTTCGATATTCTAAAACTTTTTCAATCACTGGATGACTTCCTAGAAGTTTATGCATAACTTTCACATCCGTCTTATACCCTTTTTGGGTTTTTACTCCTCCAGGCAAACCTAATTTTATAAATAAAATCTCTCCTAATTGTTTGGTACTTGCTATATTAAATTCTTCTCCTACCAAATTATAGATTTCATTAGAGACACGATCAATTTTTACTTTTAATTCTGCTTTCATATCGTCAAGAATTTGCTTATCTACTTTTACACCCGTAATTTCCATATCAGCAAGTACTCTTACTAAAGGTAATTCAATATCATTATATAAATCAAACATTTCTTCTCGTTTTAAATCCATAAGAAACTTTTCCTGTGTATCAAATAAATACTTACTTTTTAAGCTTAAATCATTTTTTACTTTTTCTAACTCAAAAGCATTTTTAGCAATGGTATCTTCATATAAATCCACTTCATATCCTTCTGGCTTCATCAAATACGCAATATCATCTTTAATTGCATAATTCAAAAGATAAGAAACAAGCATTAAGTCATAAGAAACTTTTGGTGCATCAATTCCAAGTTTATGTAAACACACAATATTTTTCTTTTGGTCAAAAGTATACAATGTTTTATTATTTAAAAGGGGCAAACATTCTTTAATTAATTCTTTTTTAATAAAATAAGTATTGTTTTTATCCGTTAAAGCCATACCTAAAATATTTCCTATATGATAATTCGTATGGTCTACTTCTATATAAAAAGAAACTTCTTCTTCTAATTTTAACTCTGTAACATCTTCAATTTCTTTTACATTTTCTAAAGAAATATTTTCTTCTTCTCTATCCATTTTCTTTAAAAGAGAATAAAATTCTAATTCTTCATAAAGAGAACATAAATCTTTATTATCTTTCGGAGCATATTTTAAATCTTCTAAAGTTTTAATTTCTAGAGGAACTTCTTTATAGATTGTAGCAATTTCTTTACTGATAAACGCCATTTCTTTGTCAAGAATTAGTTTTTCTTTTGTTTTTCCTTTAATTTCATCAATATGTTCATAAATACCTTCAATTGTTTTATAAGTGGATAACAAATTAAGAGCTGTTTTTTCTCCAATTCCTTTAACACCAGGAATATTATCAGATGCATCTCCAGCTAAAGCTTTTAAATCTATTACATTTATCGGTTCAATTTTATACTCAGCAAAAAAAGTAATGGGATTGTATCTGACATGTCCTTTTTGTTTCAAAAGTTTGATATCAACTTGATCATTCATTAATTGCAAAAGATCTTTATCACTCGATACAATTGTTGCTATAAAATCAGGATCTTCTACCACCTTCTTAGATAAAGTCCCAATAATATCATCTGCTTCATAGGGAGCAAGTTCAAAATAACAAATTCCCATTGCCTCTAAAATTTTACGAGCATAAGGCATTTGTTTAATAAGTTCATTTGGAGTTTCTTTACGTCCATCTTTATAAAAAGCATATTTTTCTGCTCGAAAGTTTTTTCCAATATCAAATGCAACCGCAATATATTCAGGTTGTTCTTCTAAAATAATTTTATTCATCATCGAAACAAAACCATATAAAGCATTCGTTGGAAATCCTTTGGAATTTTTCATGATAGATCCAGAATAAGCGGTAGCGTAATAGCTACGAAATAGTAAATTATTACCATCTACTAATATTAATTTTTTCATTACATCCTCCACATATAACTATATTATAGCATAGAAAATGCACGGCTCTTGAATTATTTGCAAAGGGCAATTGTTTTTACTTATTCTTATCTTCTAACAACATTTTTAAAAATTCATGACTCCCTTTTGACAAATAATTATTTTTTAAAGAAATAATTCCAAAATCTCTTTTAGGTATCTTAGGAGTTACATTTAATTCATATACTTCTTTATTTTTTATTTCTTTTTCGATATATTCTTTGGTAACTACACCGACTCCATACCCAATTTTGGT
Organism: uncultured Muribaculaceae bacterium; assembly: GCA_964430695.1. GTDB lineage: Bacteria > Bacillota_I > Bacilli_A > RF39 > UBA660 > MGBC108787. The sequence goes on from CAYSFO010000037.1 coordinate 4,412, forward strand.
AAATTCAATTAATAAATTAGAACTAGCAATTTCTAGAATACTATTTAATTTTGCTTGGTTATCTTCATAATATTTTTCAATATAATCCCTAGAACTCGATGGACGTTTTTGAAGTAATATAGGGTAATTTGCTAACTGTTGTAATTCTAAGTTCTTTCCGATTAATTCTTTATAAGAATCGTTTACAATAAAGATATCTTGCGTTTGACCAATTTTTGTATAAATAAAATCATCTACCATTTTAAACGGAAATTTAGCAATAATAAAATCTATCTTTCCTTTTTTCATTTGCTCTTTTAATACACTTGTGGGGTCGGTACTAATTTCAAAGATAATATGAGGATGTATTTTATGAAACTCACGAATATAAGGCAAAAGATAGGTTTTTGCAAGTGTTGTACTACTTCCAATTCGAATCGTTCCTAATAAAAGGTCATTATTATCGCTTATTTTTTTCTCCGCAAGTTCAAAAGCATTTAAAGCATTTTTAATATCTTGTAATATAAGTTCTCCTTCTTTTGTTAAATTGATTCCTTTTTGACTTCGATTAAATAATTTACAATTTAAATACTCTTCTAAATTTTTTATTTGTTTCGTAATTGCCGGTTGTGAAATATGTAATTTAACACTTGCTGCAGAAATACTTCTTGAATGAGCAACTTCATAAAACAATTTCCATAAATCTAAATTCATTATAACCTCCAGTTATAGTTCTTATAAATATTATATATTTTTATTATAAAAATTTCTGTGGTATATTTCAAGTAGAAAGAAGGTAGTAATATGCAAATGATATGGAATAATGCAAATGAGGTAGATAAAACCTATCATGAATTATTAAAGTTTTGTGAAGCACAAGGATTTGAAAATTCTTTAAAGGCTTTGCCGTATGCAAAAAAATTACATGATAAAGTAAGTAAACCTCGCAGAGGAAATGGACTTCCTTATTTTTCACATCCTTTATTTGTGGCAATCAATTTAATGGCTCGTGGAGTCGTTTGTGATGATTCTATTGCAACTTCCATACTTCATGATACGAAAGAAGAAGATCCAACCTGTACTTTAAGAGATTTAGATGTAAGTGATACAATTAAAAAGAGAATTGATTTACTAACATTTCAAAAAGGAGAATTAGAAAAAAGATTAGCTTTATTACTTTATATGAAAAGAATAGTCACTGAAGGAGATGCAATAACAAACTTAGTAAAAGATGATGATCGTTTTCATAATCTTTCCACTATGACAGGAGGAGCTTTTTATAAAGAAAAAATGCTCGATTATACGGATGAAACAAAAGCATTATTTTATCCAAATTTTGATGTCCAGCGCAGTAATTTTCCTGCATATGCTTGTCAATTTGATGTTTTAGAATATGATATACATGCTTTAGTTAATTTGGCAGAAAATATATGGACAATACCAACAAAAGCAGAACAGGAAGCAGCTAAAAAGCAAAAAGAATTAAAAAGACAATTGATATTTCCTACTCCAAGTAGTTTAGATGAAAAACTCGTTCAATATTTTTAACAAAAGAAAAATACTAATTTGCAAATTCAAGCAAATTAGTACTTGTTATTTTTATATTAACAATCTACCCAATTTCAATTTGGAATGGGTTTTTTTTACTACCGTCTCCGCTTTGATATTTCACTGTTGACCTTAGATGGAAGACAGGACGGGAGTAGCTTTGATTAAAGTAGCTAACAGACACGTCTAGCGAACCTCCATTTCGAATGAAGTAGGCCATAGGTGTAGACCATGAATTGGAAAGAGATAATGTCCATTGTTCAAACGAAGAAGCAAACAACCAATCATTATTTTTACAATCAGCCACACTACTTCCATTCCATGAATATAAACTTGTCGTTAAACATGTATTTCTATTTACACTACTTCCTCCACTCGTTGCGTATCCATAATCGCTAGCATACATTAGTCCAATTTTTCCCACAGAATAAATTGTACCCTTAGAAGAAAACCCACCGACGGTACTTCGCTCATCACCATACAGACGAGAGGTGAAGAGAAACGAATTACTTGCAGAACTTCCCCCTAAGTACCACTTTGTATCTTCTATATATTTTTGATAACTACTTATACTATTCCAGTAGGTTTGATTTAATATTTCTGTATTTAATGTACTTTTTGTCCAGTCATCACTTTCGTTACTTTTGCTTCCACTCCAGTAAACATATTTATATTTAGCAGCTTTGATTAGTTTTACTCTATTTTCATAAGGACTATCTTCGCTACTTTGTGTTGGGATGACTCCGATAATCCTATATAATTGATCATCTGTACAATTTCCACTTGCTTCTAGACATACATAGTTATGGACATAGTTTTCTTCATCTATGTCTCCACCTACATATCGATAATCTACTAGTGCATTAGTTCCTGTTTGTTCTGTTTCTTCATGTTCTTGTCTTATGATACTAGAATCTGTTAAGGTTTTAGCAATTAAGTAATCACTAAATAGCGTTGTGGATGGGGTTACATAATATACGTTACATTCCATTCCCTCATCATAACTTTTTACTGTTTCTTCTTTTGTATTTTCATTGTAACTTGCTGTTCCTTTATTACATGTCATATTTTTATATAAATATGTACTTTTATCTGGTTTTTCTTTTACTTCTTCTTCATCTATATAATATTTAAATATAGAGTTAAATTCTATACTACAGGTTGTTGCTGTTTTTATTTGTCCTTTTATTGTTACTTCCCAATTAGTATAATCCCATGTTCCACTCATTTCTTCTGTATCACAGGTTACTGTTACTGTATAGTTTCTATCACTTGGTATTTCTGTTACTGTCTCTCCATCTACGAGTATAGCAAGTTCCAAGTCATTATTCTTTTTTGTAAAGTTTGGTATTCTTCCTTTTAATACATTAAACTCTAACTTTTCTTCATATAGAGCAAATGTTTTAAATAGCGTAATTCCTCCAACAATTAATAGTATTCCTACAATAGATGCAATTACTATCCTTTTTTGTTTCTTGTTTTTGCTAAACCGTTCTAGTCTTTCTGGGTTCCTATCTAATATACCCCCCCCCCAGATGACTATTTCTGGTTGGGAGGTTTAAATTTCTTTTTTTCATTTTCTTTTTCCTCCTCTATTATGTATTCATAATATCACATTTTTTTCTATTTTTGTAAATTATTTTTTTTTATAAAAAAAGAAGCACTATTTTGCTTCTTTAACTGAACTATTTCTCTCTTTAACTTTATATTCTTTACGCATATTTTTAATAAAGTTAAGTTTTGCACGACGAACCATACCTTTTTTAACAACTGTAATTTTATCAATCGTTGGTGCATTTACAGGAAATACTCTAACTACACCTATACTACCTGATTTTTTACGAACAGAGAAAGTTTCTGAAACTCCAGAACCTTTTTTAGCAATTACAATTCCTTCAAAAGCTTGGATTCTTTCTTTTTTACCTTCTTTTACCCATACGTCTACTCTTACGATATCTCCAACACGGAATTCAGGAACGTCTGGTTTCATATGCTTTTTGTTAATTTTGTCTACTAAATTAGTCATTTTCTTACATCCTTTCTAAAAAATATATCTTCTGTAATCATAAATATATGCAGATTCAGCGGATTACATGCCATAAAAGCAAAAACATTATATCAAAAAAGAAATACTTTTGCAAATTATTAACGACTTCGACCAATTTCTAATACTTCTTCTTGCATTTCTACATAAACTAACTTTTCTTTTAATTCTGCTTCTAAAAGTTTTAATCTCTTTAAATACTTATCTTTATCTTGCTTTTTCAAATACTCTTTATATTGATTTAAAATGATACTTTTTTGCTTAAAAACTTCATCAAGGGCAATGGTTATATCCCCACTATCTGTATCTTCATCATTTAAAATATTGAAAATAATCTCTGCAAGTTTACGGAACGATTTTTCCAATTTAGTAATTAAAATGGGACTTGTAACTTCTATATCCGTAATAGATAAGTTATTGATCTTTATTAAGTTTGGATTTTTAATATTTGGTTTAAATTGATAGCCTTCTTCCGGATTAAACTTAACAATTTTTTTATTTTTATTTTTCTTCTTGATTACATAAACTTCCATAAACTTCACCTGACTCTAACAAATCTTTTCTTTTTTCTTCTGTTCTTTTTATTTGTTCTTTATGACGCCATTCATCGATTTTAGCATGATCCCCACTTAGTAAGATATCTGGTACTTTTAAACCTCGATACTCACTTGGCTTTGTATACGTTGGATAATCTAATAAGTTATTTTGGAATGACTCAAATTCTCTAGAATTTTCTTTAATCACTCCATCAAGTAATCGTATAACACTATCACATACCGCCATTACTGGAATTTCTCCTCCGGTTAAAACATAATCTCCAATACTAATTTCCTCATCTACAAACTCTCGTATTCGTTCATCAAAACCTTCATAATGCCCACAAACTAAAATAAGATGTTTTGTTTTGGTTAATTCACTCGCTTTTTTCTGTTTATAAGGTTTTCCTTGAGGACACATAAGAATTACTTTCGAATCTTTCGTTCTTACTGATTCAATCGCTTCAATTAAGGGTTCAGGCCGTAAAACCATGCCTCCTCCTCCACCATAAGGAGTATCATCTACTTGATGATTACTTAACTTAGAAAAATCTCTAAAATTAATAAGATTTATCTCCACAATTCCCTTTTCGATAGCACGATGGATAATTGATTCATTCATGAATCCTTCAAACATATTTGGAAAAAGAGTTAATATATCTATTTTCATAAAATCAGTCCTTGCACATTTTGGGTAATGACTTGTTTTTTTATAATATCTACTTCTTTTAAGTAATCCCCATTTTTAGGAATATAAAAAACTTTGCCATTTTCACATTGCACTTTTAATAAAATATTTGCCTTATTATACACAATTTCAATAATTTTTCCAATATTTTCTTCTTTTTCAATAATACTGCACCCAATTAAATCTTCTAATAGGTAATCTGTATCCTCTAATTTTAAATCACTTCTTCTTACATACACATTCATTTTAATAAAAGAAAGCACTTCATTAATATTTTCGTATCCTTCTAATGTAATCATGTCAAAGTTTTTATGTGGGCGATATGTTTTAATAATCTCTTCTTTTTTTTCTTTTCCTAAAAATATAGGAAAGTTTGATTTAAAAACAAGTTCTTTTTTATCAAAGTCACTTAGTATACGAAGTTCTCCCTTAATTCCATGGGTGTTTACAATACGCCCTATATACACAAAATCATTCATTATGACTCTCCCTAATTTCATACATCAAAATACTAGCAGATACACCAGCATTTAAAGATTCACAATTTTCATCCATCTCTATTTTCACAAAATCACTGGCATATTCTTTAAAGCTCTCACTTACTCCTTGCCCTTCATTCCCAATAATAAGAGCAAGAGGGTTCTTCTTTTTTAACTTTTTAATATTTTCTCCTTTTTTTACATCCGTAACAATAATTTGATACTCATTTTTTATTTCTTTTAAAAACAAGGATAAATCTTTTCGTACAATGTTTAAATGAAAAATCATTCCTTGTGATGCTCGAATCACTTTATCGTTGTATAAATCTACGGTATCATGACTTAAAATCATATCTTTAAAGCCAAAAGCAACAGCACTTCGAATCATGGTTCCAAGATTTCCAGGATCTTGAATATTATCAAGAAGAAGAATATCACCACTTATTTCTTTTTCAACCATTTTTTTACAAACAGCAATTCTATTGGAAACACTAACCTGATTACTTAACTTTTTCATAATTTCTTTCGTAACATAATAGTCTGCTCTTTCATTTTCTTCCATGGAGATCATTTCTTGAACAAGTTCCTTTTTCTCCGCCTCTTGTATCAAATGTTCTCCTTCGACTAAAAAAAGATTTGTTTCATCACGATACTTTTTTTCTTTTAATTTACACCATTCTTTTACTTTTTGATTTTGTAAGGATTCTATTTTCATTCTTAACCTCTCAATCTTTTACGAGCTTCTTTATATTTAGGATAATATTTTGAAACATGAGCCCAAAAGGCAGTACTATGATTTGCTTCATAAAAATGACACAACTCATGAATAATCACATAATCTAAAAGATCAATATCTTTTTTTAAAAGCTCACTATTTAATGTAATTGTATTATTCCCACGATTATTGACACCCCATCTTGTTTTCATCTTACATATTTTTAAAGAAAATTTAGGAATATTTTTAAAATAAGGAGTAATTCTTTCTACTTCACTCGTAAAAATCCGTTCGCATTCTTTCAGATAAAACTTTTCTAAAGCCCTTTCATTTTTAGCATAAAGGAGATCTGATTCAAAAAAAGGTTCTTTAATACTCTCATTATAAACAATCGTATATTTTTTCCCTAAATAATTAAAAAATAATTCATTATAATTTACTTTATTTACTTCTTGATACATTTTGGTAATTTTCTCAATATTATCATCAATTAATTTTTCAATCTCTCGTTCTTTCACAAAACGATTACAAGTGGCATATAACTTTTTATCTTCTTTAAATCGTAAATATATATTTTTGTTATTTTTATAAACAATAACGACATCTACTAAATCTCCGGCAATGACTTTTTGCATACTACCACCACAAGTTCATTGTAACAAATCACTGTTGTAAAGTCTATGTTTCTATTGTAAAAAATAATATACTATTCTTTTCTAAAAAGATGAACACGAAAAAAATCATAATGTTTATGAATAACTCTTTACAAATTTCACTTTCTTTATTATGATAAATTAAATTTTTACGAGGGGGGCTATTTTTGGGGACTTCTATTTTTAATGGTAACTTTTTTCTTTTTGAACATGGAAAGAATTCTGCATTTCGAACAGTAATAGAAAAAGATAAAATGTATTTAGAAAAATACTTTAACTATGAAACCGAAGAAGAAAGAACAGAAAAAATAAAAACGATTGATGAAGTTTTAAAATTGCAATATAGTGGCTTTTCCCTTCTTCCAGAAGAGTTTACTTATCAAGAAGAAATTGCATGCGGATACAAAACTTTATATTTAGAAAACTCTTATAATTTTGAAGAAAAAGAATCATTTGCTCTTCCTTATCCTTTAAGATTACATGCCTGTTCAGATACTGCTTCCTTACTGCATTTTTTGCACATGAATGGATTTATTTTCAATGATATTAAATTGACAAATCATGTAATTTCTGCAACTGGAGGAGATGCAAGCCTTGTTGATTTTGAAGATATGATTCTAAAGAAAGACTATAAAGTAAAACCTACCTCTTACCGTTTTTTTGACCCTTACACTTATAAAATGAAAAAACCTTCTTTGCATGAAGATGTAAAAAAACAATTTATTTGTCATCTATCTTTATTGCTACAAGAAAATTTTGAAGCTTTTGTCATAAGTTCCAACGAATGGCAATTACTAGAAAAATTAAAAGTCGATAAAGAAATCTATGAAATTGCAAATATTTTATTTCATGACGAAGGATTGATTTACTTTCAAGATATAGGAGAGTTATTTATAGACCAAGAAAGAATTGCAAATTTAAGCAGAAAGCTAAAAGATAATTAAATTTTCATAGAATAATTATTTGACTTAAAGCATATTTAATGATAAGATTTTAAAGAAAGAAATTTGGAGGTGGCAAAATGGCAACTAATGTATCAAAAAAGAAACCTTTAACTGTAAATTTAAGAAGTAAAGCTTGTAATGCTACAAAAAGTAGACAAAAACCAAATTTACAAAAGAAAAAAATAAATGGTAAAACAGTTTTAATAACGGCTAGAGAAGCTAAAAAAATAGCATAAAATAAGGATTTCATTTGAAATCCTTATTTTAATTTATTGATTTGTTTATTAAAATCCGTATGTTTACATACATAAGAACCTGCAACAACCATATCGAGCATTCCCTTTACTAATGGAATGCTTTCTTCATTAATTCCACCATCAACACTTATTTTAAATTTGGCTTTATATTCTTTTTTTAACTCTAAAAGTTTTTTAATTCTCCTAGGAGTTTCTTTTAAAAATTCTTGTCCTCCATATCCAGGAATAACAGACATAACTAAAATTAAATCCACTTTATTTAAATACGGTATTAATTTATTAATATCCGTTAGAGGACTAATAGCCAGACCCGCTTTGCATTTTTTTTCTTTTATATATTCAATAAATTCCAAATGATTTGTAGTAGCTTCCAAAGGATACGTAATATACTCTGGTTCTATATAAGAAAAAAGATCTATAAATTTTTTTAAATGCAAAGTCATCAAATGGACATCTTTACTCTTTTTACTTTCTTTTAAATAAACAAGCATCTTTTTATCAAAAGGAGTTTTGTTATTTACAAATAATCCATCCATTACATCGACATGAATGTAATCCGCAATTGAATCATTAATTAAATCAATCGTTTTAAAAAAGTCATAATTACTACTTAAAAAAGAGATAGATGTCTTCATAATACGCTCCTTATTTATTCTTTATAAAATCAATATAATTATTGTATCTAGATTCTAGGATTTGTTCTTTTTTCACAGCATCTTTTACGGCACAATCCGTTTCTTTAAAATGCATACAATTCTTATAAGGACAAGAATAATTTTTAAATTCAATAAAACTATTTTTAATTTCTTCTTTTGTTACATCATTAAAATCTAGACTAGAAAATCCTGGTGTATCGGCAATATAAAAGGTTTTAAAATGAAATAATTCTACATGACGAGTGGTATGTTTTCCTCTTCCAAGAGCTTCAGAAATTTCATCTGTTTTTAAATGTAAGGCTTTATCTAACTTATTTAAAAGTGTAGATTTCCCTGCTCCTGTTTGGCCTGTAATGACAACCATTTTATTTTTTAAAATCTTTTTTATCTTTTTTACATCCGTATTTGTTACTACAGAATATCCAATTTTTTGATAATACTTGATTATTTTTTTGATTTCTTTTGTATTCTTTTTATCTAATAAATCTAACTTAGAAAAACAAATCATCGGTTCTATATGATTTATGCTAATAATAGATATCATTTTATCTAGTAAATTTAAAGATAAATTTGGTTTTTTAACACTTACAACAATCAGTGCAACATCCACATTTGCAATCATTGGCCGAGACAAAGCATTTTTTCTCTCTTGTATTTCTAAAATATATTTATTTTTTTCATCCACTATGCAATTGTCTCCCACAAGAGGAGTTAAAGAAACATTCCGAAACTTTCCTCTAGCACGGCATTCTAATACTTGATTTTCTACTTGAACAGAATATAAATTACTAACAATTTTAATAATCTTCCCTGGCATTTTATTCACATTGTCCTAATTCTTCATTACAATCTGTACCCATTTCATCTGGATTTGATGCAGCTACTTTAATCGTTAAAGTCACTCCTGAGCGAATGGTATATCCTTCTGGTTTACTTTGTTCAAGTATGGTTCCCTCTTCTTTTTCACTTGTCATGACTTCAACAATATCTAAAGTAATGCCATACTCATTACAGAAGTCTTTTACTTCATCAACCGTATAATTGCCATCTGTGAAGTTTGGATATTTACTAACAATATTTGGAATATATAATGTAATTGTATCCCCTATAGATAATTTTTGACTAGCAGGAACAGATTGCTCAATAATCTCTCCATCTGTTGCTTCTTCTGGTTTTTCCACTTCTTTCTTTTCTACTAATACTTGTAGTCCTAAAGCTTCTAAAGCTCCTTTTATTTCCAAATAATTTCTTCCTACATAATTTTCTATTGTAATTTTTTTGTCTCCAGCAGAAACATATAAGGTGATTTCCGTATTTTTTGTACGTTTACTATTGGCAACAGGATTTGTTTTAATAATATGTCCTTCTTCTACATCACTTGAAGCTTGTTCTTGCTGTTCATCACTTATCTTAAATCCAATATCTTGTAAGGTCTTAATCGCTTCGGCAACTGTCATATTGGTTACATCAGGAACGGCAATTTCTTTTTCCCTTGTAATGGCAGGAATTAAAACAACAACAGAAGTAATGATAACGACTAAACCTGTAAATATGGAAGCTAAAATAATTAAAAGTTTATTTTGTTTTTTTAAATCATCTTTGGTAATTTGCTTTGCTATAGGTTCGTCACCTTCACTTTCTTTTTTTGGAGTTTCTTTCAATAATTTTGTAATTTTCGTATCATCAAAATTATTTTCTGGATATTTGAATGTAATAATTTTTTCTCTAATTCTTGCATCTTCCATACATGTTTTTAAGTCTTCATGCATTTCCCTAGCATCTGTATAGCGATTTTTAGGATTCTTCGCGGTAGATTTTAAAATAATATTGACAATACTATTTGGTAAATTTGGTATTTCTTCCTTGATATCTGGAAGAGGTTCTTTTAAGTGCTTTAAAGCAATCTCAACTGCATTTTCTCCTTTAAAAGGAAGTTTACCCGTTAAAAGTTCATACATCACAATTCCCATCGAATAAATATCGCTTTGTAAACTTGAACCTTTTCCACTTGCTTGTTCAGGAGGAATATAATGTACACTTCCCATCACAGAATTTGTTTGGGTAAGTTGCGTTGCATTCATTGCCATCGAAATACCAAAATCCGTAATTT
>CAYSFO010000038.1:0-14834 GCA_964430695.1 uncultured Muribaculaceae bacterium
AGATTTTCAGAAAAGGATCAGTGTGATTGAAAATGCAGGAGGATTGAAGCTTGACCTTCTAATAAAATTTCTTTTGGTGAAATAGAATCTAACATAACGATTTCTTCTTTTTTATATACTGTATATGTTAATTTAACTTCCCCATGTACTTGAACAAACATTTTATCCCCTGGTAATTTTAATTCATAAGTCTCTGTTCCGGCTTTTTTATTTTGAGAAATTAATTCTCCTAAAAATTTACCATTTCTTAAAGCTGGATAATATTCAAAATTTAATCTTTTAAATGCTAATGTATTGTATTTTTTTAAAGCTCTTTCTAATTTACGATACTCATTTTCATCAATATAATCTAAAACATAACCTTTCATAATTTTCCCCCAATTTCTTTTTATGCATCCATTATAGCATAAAAGTCACAAAATGTCAAATTGATGTCCAATTTTCTTATTGCTTGCACATTATATCACTATTTTCTCTGTTTGTCAAATGCTAATTCAACAACAGTTACACCTTGATTCCAAGAATCTAAATGAAACTGCTTTACTTCCTTCATATGGCTTAAATAATAATGTACTTCTTTTTTTAAAATACCACTGCCTTTCCCATGTACAATTAGTATGGTTTTATTTTTTAATTTTATGTTATCATGAATAAAGATTTTTAAAACGGTATAGACGGTATCACGAGTTTCTCCATGAACATCCAGTTTAGGATATTTATCCAGCATTTGGAGCATTTTGTTCTTGATTTTCTACTGGAGCTTCTGCTTCATTTGGGTTCACTAATTTACCAAATTTATTTTCATAAAAACTCACTATGTCACTTAAAATAGGAATAGATAAAGTGGCACCAATGGTTTTCTTTGACATACTTTCTGCAATTGCGGCTAAACGAATCGTTGTCTCCATATCATAACCAACTGTTAACCCATAACTAATCATAGCAACAAATGTATCATGAGCTCCCGTCTTGTCTACTTCCTCCGCATTAATAGAAGCAAGAACTTTAATTTCATTGTTTAGTGAATAAACGGTACCTTTTCCTTCTATGGTAATTAATAAATTAATATGCGGATATTTATCAATAATTTTTTTATAAATATTAGACATGGTTATAGGAGAAGCAAAATCTATTTTCATTCCTGTCATGGCTTCTGCAACTTCACTCGAACAAACTACATATTTGGCATATTTAAAGAAGTCCAATAATCCTTGTTGAGGTGTTTTGGCATTTAATACAGTAATCGCATTGCTATACTTATTAAACGCATAAACAGAAGCATTGTATTCTAAACCATCCACAACGACACAATCCATACTTGCATCATACTCATATTTTTTGATATTAATTTCATTGAGTTCTGTTGAAATCGTTGTACGGGAATTATTTTGTTTATTAATCATGATATAAGATGTAGGTGTTTTAACATCATAATTTGTTTCTAAATAATTCGTTTTTACACGATTTTCTTCCATATTTTTCTTAATTGTATTTCCTGTTTCATCATAACCAATCACACCTGAAATATAAGATTCCATATTCCATTTTCCTAAAGCATAAGCAACAATATTAGCAGCACCACCACTACAAGTAATCATTTCTTTCGTTACATTTTTACTTCCCTCTGTAGGATAAGCATCCATTAAAATATTGATATCATAAACTAAACGTCCTATACTTAAAGTTTTCATTTGTATCACCCTATTCTTATTTCTTATTATACTATACTATTTGCAAGAAAAAAAGTCTTAGTAGTAAGACTCTTTACAATTAATTTTCTTTTACTTACTTGGCATATCAAATAAATAATAAGCATCTTGCACCTTGCTATTTTCTTTTATTTTACTTCCATTATAAGCATACAATTTATTTTTATAAATACCAATATTTTCATACTTGTAAGCTAATATACTACTATGATCTGTACTATTACGATCTCTAGTTCCATCATAAGTAACTTTATATTTTCCATCGCTCATATATTCCAAATCTGTAATAATCACATCGCCTTCCACAGTGGAAGTAACAATTCTTAAAACACTTGGTATTCCATTTTTTACATTTTCGATAAATACATCATAAGCTCCGGCATTATACACCGTACCATGATCAATCGTATAATTTCCATCTTTTTTTGCATCTTTTATCGAAAAATTATTAGGTAGCAATTCTAATTTTTTAAAAGTGGTATCAATATCACAAGAATTCCCTTTTCCATACGTAATATTAACTTCATTCAAGAGTACTCCGTTTTTGATTCCATATTCTGTAATCGTATAATCTTGTTTTTCATTATAGTAATAAGTTCTACCATCACAATCTAATATTTGGTAACTAGCTATAATCTTTTCTAAATCCTGTTTTAAAGACCATAAACTTCGAAAACTACTAAAAGTCGCTGAATAAGCACAACATTCTTCTTTTAGTTTTGTAAATTTAGGCACTTCTAAAACTTTTCCAGATGCTTCGGATGTATAAGTAGATATTCCATAAGGAATCATTAATAAGACACCTATAATTAGGAATATAATGGAAGCAACAATCAAAGGATAATTTTTTTTAGATTTCTTAACGGTTACAGGAATTTGTTCTAATTGATTTGTCTTCTCTATTTTAATTTTTTGTTTTTGTATTCTTTTTTCTTCAATTGTTTTTATTTTTAAGTGAATTGTTTTAAAAAATGAACTAATTTTTGCACCAATAACTTTACCGAATGTTTGAATACCCAAACCTATTGTTTTGGTTATATTTTTTAATTTTGTTATGCATATCTCAATAGATATTGATTTCTTTTCTGCTTGTCTCGATACTTCTTCTTTTCTATTTTTTTTTGTTTCTAAAGGCGTTTTAATCTCTTGTTTGTGCTCTAAAGGAACAACTTTTACTTCTTTCTTTTTTTGATTATCTTGTTTAGAAACTACATTCTCTTTTTGAGTTTGACTTTTTTCTACTTTATTTTCTACTTTTTTATTGTCTATCGGAACAACTTTCGGTTGTTTCTTTTTTGGAATATCTTGTTTAGGAACAACAATTTCTCTTAAAGTTTGATTTTTTTCTATTTTATTTTCTTCTTTTTGTTTTTCTTTAGGAACAACTTTCGGCTGTTTCTTTTTTGGGAAATTTTGCTGTGGAGTTTGTTTAGAAACAACATTTTCCTTTAAAGGTTTATTCTTTTTTATCTTACTTTCTTCTTTTTTAACATTCTTTTTACTTTGTGAAATTGTCTTCGTATTTTTTTTAGTAGCTGATTGCTGTCCTTTCTTTTTCGGTGTATTTTTAGCCTCAGACTTTGGTTTTGCCGTTTCTTTCGTTTTCGATTTTTGATTAGTTTGTACGGAAGTGTTTTGAGTCTTTTTCTTAACATTCTTCTTGGAATTGTTATTTACATTTTGCTTTTTTTTCTTCTTGGCATTCTTTTTTCTTTGTGCCATAACATACCACCGCCTTTAATTATAGGAACTATTATAACGAAATTTGAAAAAAAAAGATAGTTATTTTATATCAATTTCATTAAATCTTTCTATAATTCTATCTTTTCCTAAAATTTGCATAATACTATATAAATCTGGTGTCGTAGTTAACGTAGTAAGAGCAATTCGAATCATATTTGTAACATCTACAATACTTCCACGATAAGAAGAGGGATCTTCTTTATAAAGTTTCATATTTGTTGCATAATTTAAAGATTCACATAGTTCTTTTATTCGATTAAACCATTCTTCTTGTGTATCTGCTTCCTTATAATAATTTTCTATGTATATATTTAGAATTTCTTTTACTTCTTTTAAATCATATTCCAAAAAGTCATAAGTTATGTCTTTAAAATATTCATCATACATATACCAAGTTTTTTCTTTAATCTCACTATAATACGTATAATCTTTTCTTGGTTTCTTTTGTTCTCTTTCGATATTATAAATAGACATGGAATACGCTTTATACTTCTTTAAAATTTCATGAAATTCTTTATCGTATTTTTCACTCCAAGCAAGAACACCCTCATATACTTCTTCTTTTGTTAAACGACTAATATAATTTTTGGAAATATTATCCAATTTATCTAAATCGAATAAAGCTCCACTAGCGCTCATCTTCTTTGGAGAAATTTCAAAATCAGTAAATGATGCATCTGGATGTCCTTCTCTCCATGCTTCGTAATTGGAATTCACAATTGTCATAATTGCTTCGATAACGGCATAAATAGGGTATCCCTTTTCTTCATAATACGTCATTTTTGCTTCCGGATCTAGCCTCTTAGAAATCTTACGAACACTTTCTCCATCTTTTTTCAAAATCAAAGGGATATGAATATATTTAGGCATTTTAAATCCAAACGTCTTAAATAATTCATAATGTACTGGAATAGAACTTACCCATTCTTGGCCTCGAACCACATGCGTCGTATGCATTAAATGGTCATCTACTAAGTGAGCAAAGTGATAAGTTGGAAGTCCATTCGAAGATTTCATAATAGGAATATCAATATCATTTTCTGGAAATTCCATTTCCCCATTCGCTAAATCGTTAAACTTAAACTTACGATTAAAATCTCCGCTACTTTTTAAACGAACGGTATATTTTTCACCATTTTTAATTTTTTCTATTGCTTCTTTCACAGGTAAATCACGATATTTGGCATATCTTCCATAAATACCAATTCTTCTTTTATCTCTGGCTTGACAAGCACGTATCTCATCCATTTCTTCTTGTGTCAAAAAACAAGGATAGGCCTTTCCTTCCATAATTAAATGTTTAATAAAGGTATGATATATTTCTTTTCTTTCCGATTGAATATAAGGTCCATATTTCCCTTTAATTTCATTTATATCACGGTATTCATATTCATCAGGATACATTCCATAATAATCTAAAACAGAGCGAATATATTCAACAGCCCCTTCTACTTCACGAGATTGATCTGTATCTTCATTACGTAAATAAAAGATTCCCCCACTTTGTCTTGCTAACACATAATCAATTAATAATGGCATGAAATGTCCAATATGCATAAAACCTGTCGGACTTGGTGCAAATCTTGTTACTTTAGCACCCTCTTTTAAATCTCTTTCAGGATATTCACGCTCATAATCTGCAATTGTTTTTGTTAGGTTAGGAAATATTAAATCTGCTAATTCTTGCCTATTCATTTTAAAACACCTCTTTCAAAAATATTATTTCAATTGTTTTTTAATTTTTTTCCAATATACATCGCATGACCACAAGTTTCCACAATAGATGTATCTTCTGCTGTTTTAGAAATTAACTTAATAATTTCATCAAACATAACTTTATCATTTATATTATATAATTTATCTTCTTTCTCATAGCCAAAACCACGAATAGATAATACTTTCTGTTTTTCAAAGCCATTACTTTCAAAAAGATTTTCTATTTCCTTTGAAGTTGGATAATAGCCTTCTTGAAACCCACTGGTTACATTATTGCTAAATTTCCCACTTTCAAAAACAGTTTTTAAATTTTCTATATCTACCTGTTCTGGATGTCTAAAATAGCGGTCTACAATAGCTATACTTCCTGAAAGATAAGGAATAAAACTGGCAAATACTAAACCATCTTTTTTTAAAACTCTATTTACTTCTTGAATGCATTTATTTCTTTCTATTTCTTCTAATAAATGATACAAAGGGCCAAACAATAATACTACATCAAATTTTTCATTTTCATACTTACTCAAATCAATAGCATTTACTACTTCACAAGAAAGTACATTTTCGTAATTTCCTTGCTCTTTTTCATTTTTTGCTTGTTCTATTAATTCTTCAGATAAATCTGCTAAATGCATTTTATATCCTTTTTTGGACAAAGGAAAAGTATAAACTCCTGCTGCACCACCAAGATCAAGAATTTCAGCATCACTAGGTAAATATTGTTCTAAAATTTTGAAAGTCATTTCGTATTCTAATCTACCACTGTTATCATTTATCAATCTATCTTTTTCATTAAATTCTTTATAATAATTTTTAATCCTGTAAAAATCTGTCACTCATTTTCCTCCACGATTTTTACAAATTCCATTCTAACTATTTTAATATCTTTTATAGGTTTATCATTATTATCCGTTAGAACACTTGCAATTTCATCTACAACATCCATACCAGCAATCACACGACCAAACGCTGCGTACTGTCCATCTAAGCCCGTATTATCCTGATGCATAATAAAGAACTGGCTACTTGCACTATCCATACTTATACTATTTCTAGCCATCGAAAGTACACCTCTTTCATGACTCAAGTTATTTGTAACTCCATTAGCACTAAATTCTCCTTTAATCGTACTGGCATCTCTTCCTAGACTCGTTCCATCACCAGCTTGAATCACAAAATCTTTGATAACGCGGTGAAAAATAAGTTCATTATAAAAATCACTTTCTACTAACTTTTTAAAATTCTTAACCGTTATAGGGGCGACATCAGGATAAAGTTCTAATAAAATTTTTTTATCCTCTTCTATATAAATTAGAACATTGTCTGTTTGTTTATTCGTTTCTTGATATGTGATATTCTCATACTCCATCTTTTCCCCTAAAGTTTCTTTTGTACAACCAGTTAAACAAAACATACATAAAACAAGAATAACCATTACTTTTAACTTTTTCATTTTTTAATTTCCTTTCTTCTTAAATTTGCTAAATATTCTTTATCTTCTTTACTCACTCGATAACTATCTCTTATTTTACTAATCGTTTTATTAAAAGTAAATATGTTTATTTTACTTTTCTTAAAATAATCTAAAGTTTGATTACGGTATTTAGTAAAGCATTCACACAACAACCAAGCAATACCCATATTCACATAATATTTATCTAATTCTATTTGATCGACCAATTTAAAAATCAATTTCAAATAATCTTCCTCAACATAAAAACTTAAAAAAACAATTAAACCAACTCGTACTCTAAATTCTTCTTTACTTTTCAAATAATCAGAAAAATAAGAAAACCAAAACTCTTTATCTTGATTAACAATTTTTAAACTATTACAAAATCCATCATTAATCGCCCAATTATCAATTAGAGAAACATAGGTATCTAAATACTTAAGTAAGACTTCTTTATCCTTTATTTCTCCTAAAACAAAGCCCTTAATCATTACTTCTTCATAATAATGGTTCTTAGAACATCCTAAGAATGATTCTACATTTCCTTTACTAATACTTTTAGCAATCTTTCTTTGCAAAGGAACTCTAATTCCTAGAATCTCGTACTTAGTCGTCGTAAGTTTGCTATGAAACTCCTTATATTTTTCCTCTTTTAAACTTTTTAAATACTCTAAATATTCTAAATATTCTTTTTCAGTCCATTTTTCTTTTATTAATTCTTTCATGATTTTAGTATAACATATTTTTAAAAAAGAAAAAGTTTTGAATAACTCAAAACTTTTATCTAAAAGGAACAAATTCTGAATGTATAGATTTCTCATCATAACAGCCTTCAGGAATAATTGTTCCATCTGAATTTAATGAATATTGATTTACCAAATCATATCCTGTAACTACAAATCCTTCATCTATATAATATTTATAATCTTCCATATTATAAACTTCTACAGTTTCTTCACCCTTAACTAGATAAAAAGAAGAAATACATCTTAATTCAGTCGTTCCATAATAAGAAGGCAAACCATTTTCTTGATTTTGCAGATCTTTTCCATTTTCAAAGACAACAGCATTTTCACTATTTAAATTCACTATATCTCCAATTTCTAAAGTAGTTCCATAATAAGAATATCTATGAGTAGAAACTTCTAAATTTTCTCTTACTTTTAATAATTGAATACAAGAGTCTAAATAAGAAAGCATTTGTTGAAAATCTGTATATTGTCCTATAACATGTGCCACTGGATCACTGAAAAAATCACCATCTTTTTTATATTCAACATGTCCTAAATACTCGGGCGCCATTCCTGGAATATAGTAGCTTCCAAGGAATAAATTTTGAACATTTTTGAGACTACAAATAGCTGCAATATCCTTTATATTTAAGCGTTTTAATTCAACAGATATAGAATTTGGTATAGAAAAATGGGTATTTTTTGTAACGTCTACATGAGAAAAAACACATGTTAGATTTTCATTTGAAGAAGTAATCTTGACATTCCCAAGTTCTCCATTCACATCATCATAAAAATTTTTATAAAGAGCAATACGAAAATTTTCAATCTTTTCATTTAATGCAATATTCATGTTAAATGGTTGTTCTAAACCATCTACATCCACAGAGATAGAAGAAGATTGTACTTTTCCTAATAACTTTACTTCTTCTTCAGTTATTCCAGAATAATTTTGTTCATTAATTTGCCAAACATGAAATGTACCCATTTCGATTCTTTCTTTAGTTAAAAACTCCAGTAATATTTTTAAATTCCCTTGATTTTCAATATGTTCCTGCCAATATACGACTGTATCTTTTGTAGAACAATTTAAAAGAAGTTCTTTTGCTACATCTGTTGAAACATCATAAAAATAAAGTTCACTAAATTTTTGGGCAAAAATAGATTCTGGAAGCGTTTCTTCGTATTCTACTAATTCCAATGCTAGATTTTCAACATGAGAAAGATTAACTTTCGAAAAATCAAAACGATTATCTACATTTTTAAAATAAATTCGTGTAATAGCATTATTTTCTAACAATGTATTTAAATTTTCATAAAATTCTTCCGATAATTCTTTTTTTCCCTCATAATGATACTTATTATAAAGACACAAATTATAATCTCCAGAATAATCAACATTCATACTTTCATTTTGAGACATTTCGCTTGCGAAATTCTTCCATTTTTCTCTTATTTCTTTTCTATCTTCTTCTGTTTCTAACTCTGATGCAACAGAATTATCTTTTGCTAATACTGGTTGCCCTTTTAAATTTGCTAAAGAAAGTCCTGCTACAAGCAACAGAGCACGATAAGTATTTTTATTTTTCATTTTAAAATCCCCCTTTAATAAGATTGAGCCATACTATATTCCTTCCTTGACGAAAAATCAACAAAAAAATATCCTGTTAAACACAATTTCCAAAATTAACGCGTAAAATCATCTACTTCATATACACTTCCATCAAGTACCCAACCTTCACAAGTATGTCCAGTAGCACTATTAGAATACTGATTATCCATTCCATAACCTATTCTTTCATATCCATCCACATAATAATTCAAATATTCATATGCATTATGAGCAACAACTGGATTTCCGTCCTCTTGTGCTAAAACGACAGCATCTACAACTCGACCAATTTGATCATTAGACCCATAATAAGAAGGATAAGAATAATTTTCATCAACTAAAACTGTATCTTTGGCCATATCATATATATTAGAATAAAGTCTTGCATCTGAAGTTGTATCAATAGAAGCACCAAACCCAATATAAGTTTGATTTACAAAATATTGCATATTCTTTAATAAATTTACTTTACTATAGGTTATTTCCTCTTCATCATTTAAAGATATCGCCTTCTCTAAATCGGTAATTCCTACATTTAATGCTGTAATTTCTTGTGTTTGATATGGTTGCAAACGAGAAACTAATTTTTTAGCTATAGCAAGCACCTCTTCTGCAGATATATCTTCTTCGATTAATGAAGTTTTTCCTTTATTTTCATTTCTTTTTTGATTGAGATTTTCTTCTAATTTTTTTAATACTCCGTTAAAGTCTCTATAAAAATACTCTTTATGTCCATCCCAAGGATCATAATCTTCTTCATCCATTTGACCAAAATATTCCAAATTAGAGCAATAGCGTATAGCACCATTCAAATTAGCTTCAGGCCCAGGGCCAATGTCTTCAATATAGAAGAAATATTCAACATTTGCTAAATCATAAAAAGCAGTTGTATCTGTACAATTTAAAGACTCAAAGTCAACCCATGCAGAATCTGGAAAAGAAAAGTGTGTATTTTTCGTAATATCAGCACCAAAAAAATCACAATGAAATTCTTTCCTATTCGAACGAATTTTTATATTTCCTAATTCGCTATTTATCTTCCTATATGTATTATAAGGATATATTCTAAACTCATGAATATTGTCATTAAAAGTTAAATCTAAATTAAGCGGTTTCTTAAATCCATCTGCATATACTGTAAGATATGATGTATTTATTTGACTTAATAAATTAAATTCTTCTTCTGAAATCCCATTATATTCTCCTTCATTATATTGAGAAACAGTAAAACGGTTCATAGAAATATTATTTTCTATCAAATATTCTAATAGAGCTTTTAAATCTCCCTCTTTTTCTATATCTTCACTCCAATATACACTGGCATCACTTACATCACAAGTAGAAAGTATTTTAATCGCTACAGCAAAAGGAGTATTATCAAAAGAAAGTTTTTCATATTTCTGCGTAAAATTAGAACAATCAAATGTGCCATTATAATCGCTAAATCCCAAATCTGCAATATTAGCAAAATCTACTTTCGAAAAATCAAATCGATTATCTAACCTCCAAAAATGTAATTCATGAATATCTGCTTGTTCTATAAGTAAATTCAAACTGCGGTAAAAATCATCAGATAATTTATCCGATGCATCAAAATTTGTTTTTCCACTAATTACTAAATCACGATAAGTAGATACTTGCCTATATATTACGGATACACTTTCATCTTCGGATATTTTTTCAGCCCATTCTTCAAAGCTCTTCATTTCATCTGTTTTCTCAGATGTTTCTAACTCTTCGAATTTCTTTTGAAGACTTTTTAAATTTTTATCAATTTCATCAATATGATCTTCAATATTTTCAAAACTTTTTTGAATATCTTCAACACTTTTTTCCAATTCTTGTAGTTTTTTGTCTATTTTTTTAATTTCTACAGTTTCTACTATTAATGAAGCGGCTATGGCAAATAGTACTATCTTAAAAATTGGACCTCTATTTGAAGATCGTTTATTTGTTATTTTCATCTTAAATATCCCCCTTTAATTAAGAATAGTTGCTATTATACCCCCCCCCCAACCGAAAAGTCAATCCCAAAAATATCCTTTACATTTATATAGAATTATATTATCCTTAATTTAAGCGAGACACTTTGTATAAGTGCTTGCACTGTTGTCAAACACTTTCCATAATGGATAGTGTTTTTTTAATCTTTCTTTCAACCAAAACCCATCTGAATTTAATCATCTAGTTAAATAGTATCAAGAGAATGATTATAACAATCAATAATAAAATAAGAATATCTTTTTTATTAATCATGCAGCTACCTCCATAAAATTATTTTAAAAAAGTAGCAAACACTACTAGCGTGCCTCGCAACGACACTATATAACAAGTAATAAACAAGTGCAAATGACCAATTTTTAAAATTCCTTTTAAAACAAACAAAAATGCCTAGCAACTCCTAAAAATTCGCTAAGCATTTTTTAAAATTGGAACAAGTTTCAATAAATTTAATATAAATAAACTCTTTTTTATTCTACAAATTCTTGTTCACAAATTAAATCGATATTGTATTCTTTTTTCACTTTCTCTTTGATTTCAGTTACTAAGTTTAAAATATCTTTCCCTGTTGCATTTCCCGTATTAATAATAAAATTAGCATGTTTTTGGCTGACCTCAGCTCCACCTATTCTTTTTCCTTTAAAACCTAACTTTTCGATTATATGTCCTACTGCATTTCCTTCAGGATTTCTAAACACAGAACCAGCAGATGGATAAGTAAGAGGTTGACTGTCTACTCTCTTTTTTCTTCTTTCTTTTATCGTTTCAAGGATTTCTTCTACCTCTCCCTTTTCAAGAACAAATGTTGCTGCTAAACAAATATATTCTGGATGTTCTCTTAAAAAAGAACCTCGATAATAAAAGTTTATTTTTTCTCTCTCCCAAGTCTCTATTTCATAGTTAGGAGTTAAAATTTTAATTGATTCTACAACATGACTCATATCAGAACCATAAGCTCCTGCATTTTGAACCACAGCACCACCAATCGTCCCAGGAATCCCTGTAGCAAATTCTAAACCAGTAAACCCAAGATTTGATAATTTAAGAGCACATTCTATCAAGGAAACTCCTGCACCAACAATGATTTTATTCTCTTTCATTTCTAAATTAGAAAATGCATCTAAACGTATTAATACGCCATCAAATGTATCCTTCACAAAAACTAAATTAGAACCTTTCCCAATCACTTTATATCGTATTTTTTCTGTTCTTAAAAATTTTAACAAACGAACTAAAGATTCAATAGAATCTGGAATAACCAAATAAGACACTTTACAACTTACTTTAAAGGTTGTGTAATCTTTCACATCAATATCCTTTAAAATTTTACCAATAGACAAATCTTCTAACCTTTCTTGCATATTTCCTCCTTTTTTACTTAAATGTATTCTAAACTACCTGATAAAAGTCATAAGTACGATACAAATTACAATAGATAGATATTAAAATAAATTATTAAATCCTATTTTTTTCTTAATTTTTTTCTTTTTACTTTCGATTTATCATCCAATAACACAAGAGCATATGTTTTCCGATTTAAAATATTAATTTGAATAGCACAAATACTAAAAACTAAAAACAATAAAGAAACAATCATTAGAATCACCCAAATACTTAAAATATGTGGTTCGCTAAATTTAAAAAAGTTTTCACTTGGTTCTAATACACCATACTTTGTTAAATGACTAATCGTTCCAAAACTTTCATATCCCCACCTACCGGATGTAAAATAAGAGACTTTTTTGGTTAATTCTATAAAAGGCACAAACATTCCTGAAAAAAGCATTTGAATCATCATATAAAGTGGAGATAAAATAAGAGTCGTTTTTGTTTCTTTTACTAAAGAAGAAATAAATAATCCTATAATACTTGACAAGAAAGTAATAAAAAAGAAATTGATAATGAGTCCAAATAAAGTATTGGTGACTAAAATATCTTCCGGACGGGGATCGAGATGCAAATAGACAATCGTTACACAAGCAGCTGCTTGATAAAGACAAAGAAAAGCAACAACAATAATTTTAGAAACAATATAGGACGCAAAATTTAAACCACTCATATATTCTTTCTTTAACATATCTCTTTCTTTGACAATTTCTTGAATGGTATTAAAAAGACCAAGCCATATAGAAGCAAGAGTAAAAGCGATACACATCATAGCAGCTGTAACAGGATTTAACATACTTTCTTTTTCTGTCGCTAAACAAATACAAAAAGCCATCAAAAT
Organism: uncultured Muribaculaceae bacterium; assembly: GCA_964430695.1. Lineage (GTDB taxonomy): Bacteria > Bacillota_I > Bacilli_A > RF39 > UBA660 > MGBC108787. The sequence continues at coordinate 13,193 of CAYSFO010000038.1, forward strand.
CGCTTGCCCAAACAATAAGAGCAACATAAACTTATTATTAATTAAAGAAGAAACATATCTTTTTACTAAAGTAGCTGTCTGACTAAAAAATCCCACTCTTTTTTTGGTGTGCGTTTTTTCTCCCTCTACAATTTCAATTGTTTTTTGATTTTTGACATATTTTTGATACCATGTTTTAGAATCCGTTTTTAACATATCATAAATATCAACAAATTCATTAACTCCAAAATATTTAAAAATATCTTTATATGGTCCAAAGTAACAAATTCTTCCTTCGGTTCCCATAAATAAAATCTTATCACATAAATGCAAATTGGATACAGTATGTGCAGTCATAATAATTGTTTTTCCTGTATCTGCAATTTCCCTTAATTTTAACATAATCTTTTTTTCAATATTAGCATCTAACCCACTAGTAGGTTCATCTAATAAAAATAAATTCGGATCACTTAACATTTCTGTAGCAATTGATGCTCTTTTTTTCTCTCCACCACTTAAATTTTTAATCATTGTATTTTTTACATGAGAAAGTTCTAATGTCTTTAAAACATACCCTATTGTTTTTTTTGCTTCTTTTTTGCTAATATTTTTTACTCTTAATTTTAAAGAATACTCTAACGATTTATGCAAAGTAAGCGATTGATCTAATATTTCTTCTTGAGGAACATAAGCAATTTTTCCTTTAAAATATTCTTCTTCTTTAAGAATATCTAATTCATCCACATAAACCTTACCACGACTAGGCTTATTATAGCCACTTAATATATTCATTAAAGTTGTTTTTCCTGCTCCAGAACAACCAACAATAGCAATAAATTCTCCTCGTTCAATACTTAAAGATAAATCAGATAAAATCTTTTTTGGTTTATTTTGAATTAAAACTTGTTCACTAACATTATCAATAATAACATTAAATCCATTCTCCTTCATAACAACACATCCTATTGTCATCATTATAACATGAAACAAAAAAAATTAGAATTTATTAAAATGAAACCTCCTACATTTTTTGTTAAATCTTACCAGTTGCATAATTAAACACTTTTGCTATAATTAAATAAATAAACGTTTGTTCGGAGGAAAAATATGGAAAAAGGACGTCATTTTTTATGTATTGATTTAAAAAGTTTTTTTGCATCATGCGAATGTATCGAAAGAGGATTAAATCCATTTACAACCCCTTTAGTAGTAGCCAACAAAAACCAAGGAAATGGTGCTATTACCCTAGCCGTTACTCCTTATTTAAAAAGCCAAGGAATAAAAGGACGAACAAGACTGTATGAAATCCCTAAAAATATCAAATATACGATTGTTAATCCTAGAATGAAACTTTACTTAGAAAAATCTCGTGAAGTAGTCGGTATTTATTTAGATTATGTAGCCAAAGAAGATTTACATATTTATTCGATTGACGAATGTTTCTTAGATGTCACCGATTATTTGAATTTATATAAAAAAACAGATTATGAACTCGCATTAGACATATTAAATAAAATTACAAAAAAAACAGGTCTTACGGCAACCTGTGGGATAGGACCCAATATGTTACTTGCAAAAGTCGCGATGGATATCGAAGCCAAACACATGTGTGCGAGAGCATCGGCATCGTTGGCCTTGTAGCTCTTGAAGAGCTCTGTGAACT
>CAYSFO010000039.1:0-13601 GCA_964430695.1 uncultured Muribaculaceae bacterium
AAAGAATTATTATAACTAATTTCTTTTTCATAGTTAACACGATTAGTTTCAACAATTTCAATTAAATGTTTTAACAAAGAATAATCAACTTCATCAATACAATCGTTTTTTAATAGTCCATCAACAAATTTTAACATGTAAGTATAAGTATATTCTGGAAATGCTAGATTGATAAAAACATCCTCTATTTTTGCTAAATACCCAATTGTCCATCGATTTGCATTTAATAATTTCTTTTGAGCATCATTGAGTGTATCTATAACTTCTTCTTTCAAGTACTTTCCTCCTTCAAATACATTTATCAAACATCGCTATAATATATTTTTTAGAATTGTGCATTGGAATAATGCCATCTATATTTTTCTTCTTATTCTACCTCTATTTATTTGGAAGTAATTTTTCTTGTCCACCCATATAAGGTCTTAAACTGTCTGGAATGTTTATACTTCCGTATTCTTGATAATTATTTTCGATTACTGCAATTAATCCTCTTGGGCTTGCGACAACAGTATTATTTAAAGTATGTAAGTAATATGCCCCATTTTCACCTTTAGCACGAATACCTAATCTTCTGGCTTGAGCATCTGTTAAATTTGAACAAGAACCAACTTCAAAGTATTTTTGTTGTCTTGGACTCCAAGCCTCGATATCACAAGAACGATATTTTAAATCAGCTAAATCTCCTGAACAACAAACAAGTTTTCTTACTGGTATGTCTAAACTTCTAAAAAGTTCCACAGAGTAATTCCACATTTTCTCATACCATGCTTCACTTTCTTCAGGTTTACAAATAACAACCATTTCTTGTTTTTCAAATTGGTGAATTCTGTATACTCCACGTTCTTCTATTCCATGTGCTCCTACTTCTTTTCGAAAACATGGAGAATAAGAAGTCATTGTAATTGGTAAATCACTCTCTTTTAAGATTTGGTCCTTAAATTTTGCAATCATACTGTGTTCACTTGTACCAATTAAATACAAATCTTCTCCTTCAATTTTATACATCATATTTTCTTTTTCTTCAAAAGACATAACGCCATTTACAGCATCTCCATGAATCATAAACGGTGGAATGCAGTAAGTAAATCCTTTATCAATCATAAAATCTCTTGCATATGCAAGTACAGCAGAATGAAGTCTTGCTATATCCCCCATTAAATAATAAAAACCATTTCCACTCACACGACCTGCTGCTTCTTTATCAAGACCATTAAAACGAGCCATAATATCAGAATGATACGGAATTTCAAAATCAGGAACCATTGCTTCTCCAAAACAAGCTTCTTCTACATTCTTAGAATCATCTTCTCCAATTGGAACATCTTCTGCAATTATATTTGGAATCAACATCATATTCGTTTTTATTTTATTTTGTAATTTTTCCTCTTGACTTTCCAAAACATCTATTTCTTCTTTCATTTCACTTACTTTAGCTTTTATTTCACTCGCTTCATCCACTTTTTTCTCGCGCATCAAAAGACCAATTTTATCGCTCATCTTATTTCTTTCACTTTTTAAAGTATCTGCTTTTGTTTTAATCTCACGATATTTTATATCATCATTATATACTTCATCTACTAAAGGAAGTTTTTTTTCTTGAAACTTCTTCTTTATATTTTCTTTAACAACTTCTCTATTTTCTCTAATTAATTTAATATCTATCATTTCTGTCTCCTTTTTCATGTATCTTTAAAATTTATATTTTTTATAAATATACTTACTAGGATTTAAAATTTCACATGAACATCCATATAATTGTATTAAGTATAGCACATATTTCTATTTTTTTAAATCTGCTTTTTAGCATAACAATTTCTTATAAGAAAAAAATTAAATTTATTTTGTTAAAAACATATGTAAAAAAACTCGCAACTTGCGAATTTATTCATCTATTCATTTGAGATAATTCAATAGAATCATTATAAGATAATCGTCTAAAATCTCCTTTTAAATATTCATATTTAGCATTTTTATGGACATTTTCAGTTATTAAATGCCTTAGATTCTCTAAATTTATTGTTGAAGAATTTTCATCTTCAAACATCTTGTAATCTTCTATTTCAGAATCATCATTCATAGCTAAATAACAAAAAGTACTAATATATGGATAAGATTTTATTTGTTTATAAATATGAACGCTTAAAGAACGTTTAATTGTTTCATAAAATGTAATAGCACCCTCTACACTCATTGTATTAATTTCGTGCAAAATGGTAGAAAGAATTGTATTAATCTTTCAAAATGCAAAGTATAATCTTCTCGTCCTTCTTCCATCAAATTAAGAGAAGTCACTGTATTTAAAATTCCAATAACAGACTTTATATAAAGTCGCTGCAAAGCTAATTCTCCATACGAATAGCCATAAGTAGTAAATACTTTCTCTAAAATGGCAAGCCATTCTAAATTGATTTTTTGTGAACTCTGAGGTAAAAACTGCAACTCGTTAGGAACTAAATAACTTAAATCGCTTACTTGTGTTTCAATCTGATTTATATCTATCTTTCTTGTGTCTATACCTAACAAATTATAATACATTAAAATGGAAGGATACGATAATTGATAATACCGTTTTGTTGCCATGCCAAACTCCTCTTTCAATATATATTAAAATACGCAATAACTAAATCAAAGTCAACTATTTTTTATTTGCAATAGTATCTTTTAAAATACTTACAAATTCATCCTTAGAAACAGTAGTTGTTTCTTCACTTCCATATCTACGATAAGAAATCGTTTTTTCATCTACTTCTTTTTGACCTAGCACAAGAGTAAATGGTATTTTTCGAATTACACTTTCTCTCATACGATAACCAACTTTTTCTTCTCTTTTATCTAATTCCACACGAATGTCTTCCTCTTTTAATAAGTTGTATATTTCTTCCGCATAAGATAAATGATATTCATTATTAACAGGAAGAATATTGATTTGTACTGGAGCAAGCCATGTTGGAAGTGCTCCTTTCGTTTCTTCTAAATAATAAGCAATAAAACGATCAATACTTCCAAATACAGCACGGTGTAAAACCACTGGTGTTTTTTTAGAGCCATCCGAATCCACATAAGTTAAATTAAACTTCATTGGTAAACAGAAATCTAATTGACAAGTAGATAAAGTGTATTCATTACCAACGGCTGGTTTTACTTGTACATCTAATTTTGGTCCATAAAAAGCTGCTTCTCCAATTTTTTCTACATAAGATATTCCTATCGTATCCAAAACTTTTCTTAGTGTATTCTCGGCTTTATTCCACATCTCATCATCTGGATAATATTTTACTTTGTCTTCTGGATCTCTCAAAGACAATTCAAAATGATATTCTGTAATATTTAATTCTTTATAAACCTCTCAAATCAACTGCACAACAGAAGAAAATTCACTTTCAATTTGTTCTTGTGTGACAAACAAATGCGCATCGTTTTGGCAAAATGTTCGAACTCTTTCAATTCCTTTTAAAGCTCCACTTGCTTCAAATCGACAATCACGAGCAATTTCTCCAATACGAATCGGTAGGTCACGATAAGAATGAATATCATTGGCATAAATCATCATATGATGTGGACAATTCATAGGTCGAAGCACAAATTCTTCTCCCTCTACCTCCATTTTAGGAAACATACTCTCTTGATAATGATCCCAATGGCCACTCGTTTTATAAAGTTCTACATTTCCTAGTGGTGGTGTTAAAACATGTTGGTATCCTAGTTTTCTTTCTTTTCCTTTAATGTAATTTTCCAAAGTCTCCCAAACAATGTATCCATTTGGTAAATACATAGGAAGCCCTTTTCCTACTAAATCATTTGTTGTAAAAATGCCTAATTCTTTCCCTAGTTTTCTATGATCACGCATCTTTGCTTCTTCTAATTCCTGTAAGTAGGCATTTAATTCCTCTTCGGTTGGAAAACAAACGCCATAAATTCGTTGTAAAACTTTATTATTGACATCCCCTTTCCAATAAGCACCACTAAATTTAAGTAATTTAAAATACTTACATTCTTTTACGGTTTCCACATGAGGTCCACGACAAAGGTCTGTAAAATCACCTTGGGTATAAGTAGAAATAGTTACTTCGTTTTCATCCATTCTGGAAATCAAATCCATTTTATAAGGATCATCTTTAAATTGTTTAAGTGCTTCACTCTTACTAATTTCATTTCTGACAATTCTTTTTCCATCTTTTGCAATTTTCTTCATTTCTTTTGAAATTGCTTCAATATCTTCATCCGTAATTACTTTGTCACCTAAATCAACATCATAATAAAATCCTGTTTCTACGACTGGCCCTACCCAAAACTTTGCCTCTGGCCATAAATGCTTAATTGCTTGTGCCATCATATGTGCACAACTATGATTTAACTTATTTAATTTTTCATCTTCTTTAAAATTTATCATCTTTTTATCTCCTCTTCTCTATTTTCTAATTATTCTACAATATTATTTTCAAGTTCAACAAATCCTACCTTTTTGGAATCATATCTTCCATAACGGAAACTATCTTTTTTATTTGCCCTCCTAATTTGTTCCAAATTAGAAAAAGCATCATTTCTTTTTACGATTTCTGGAAAATAGATTAAAAACCAAAAAGTTTTTTTATTTTTGATCAAAGACCAATCCTCCAGTACATCTCGCAGATTCCCATTTCGGATGGTAACTACGTCAGCAAAAGCTAACATTCTATCCACTACATCCCAATCACACTTAAAATTAATTTTATAAGGAAAATGATATACAATTGTAGCAAATTTCTTTGAATGTTCTAATAACCAACGGAAATAATCAATATGATCTTTCATTCCTTTCATAATAGGAACTTTTTCAATTTCTCCATCAGGATACAAAAGTACAATTGCCTGACTTCTTAAATCTTCCATATCTACCTCCTTAAAATGAAAAACGCAAGTCAATGCCTAAGGAGCAAAGACTTGCGGTACCATCCTTTATTTTACTTAATTTAGATAACGGCTTCTCACCGGGGAATATTAATCCCTCTAGAAAGTAGTAACTTTATTCATTATTTATTCATTTTCACCAACCATGAACTCTCTTTAAAATAAGAAAATAAAATCTCGTCTTTCATCATCAATTTCTAATAAAAGTCTAACACTTTAATATATGTATGTCAAATCGACTTATATAGACTTTCCATTTTTTAAACTTCTTACAAAGTCTTGTTCTTTTAAATAATTTCCAACTTGTATAATATATTGTAAAACTGCCCTATGGCATTCTCTATCTCCAAAAATTTCCCTATAAACTTGAGAATCAATATTTCCTAACTTATAAGCCTTTTCTATAGTAAAAGCTAAAGCTGTCATCTTTGGTGGAAACCATTCATAATCATGTATATCCCATTTATCACGGAATTCATGGCTATTATATACATCTTTCGTTGATAATGATTCTAAATTATTATTAATATAATAAAGAAGTAAATCAACCAAAATTTGTTGCGATTTTGATGCCGGTCCACGAAAATGACCTAATTTTTCATATAAAAAACGTTCAATCTTTTTTCGCATTTCTGCATTTACAAGTATAGATAAAGCATCATCTTCTGGTTTTAAGTGAGATAAAAAGTATTCTTGTTGTTCTGGTGTAAAAGATAAATCAATAGCTTCATAATAATGGGCTTTGATATAATTCACTAAATTGAAAAGAAAATTAGCATTAGATGGTATAACATCTTCGGTAATAGCAAAAATGTCATTTCTACATTTTAGTGGAATATTTAAAAAATCTTTATTCAAAAGTGTTCTTATAGAACGCTCCATTTGTTTTTGATCTTTTGCATGTTGTTTTCCAATAATAGGATATAACTCTTTTGTTACATTTACCATATAGTGATTTTTTTGTTGACATAAATATAATAAACAATCTTCAACATATATCTTTTTTGGTATTTTAAATGGAAAGTAGCAAAGCAAATAGATTATGTAATCTTCTAAACTTTGATTTTCTTTAGGAAATATACTATTTGGATACTTCTCAAGTATCTTATCTCTTTGTAACCAAAAAGATGCATTTCTTGCTAAATCAGAATCCGCAAGATATGCAGAAACCGTATTTTTTTCTTTTTCAAAATTTGTCATCATAATCCCCCTTTAGTAGATTTTCAACATGATTTTATTATTATGCTGATTTGCTTCTCTTTAAACTTCTAATAATTTCTTCTTCCCTTAAATAATCTGCTATCTTAGAAACATATTGTTTTACTCCTATATGAGGTTCACAATCTCCAAAAATTTGTTGATAAACAGCAAAATCAATCTTTCCATATTTATAAGCGGTCTCTATAGTAAATCTTAAATTAATTATTTTTTGGTTAAAACGAGCATATTCAAATTCATCTTCTCCAAATTCCCATTTTTCACGAAATTCTTTACAAAAATATAAATCTTTTACCGTATTTATATTAGATGTAGCAAAACAGATAATAGCATCTACTATCATTTGATGAGCAGGAGTAGTTTGGAAAGTGAAATGACCTAATTTATCATATAAAAAATGTTTCACTTCTTTTCGCATTTTTGCTTTTTCTATTATAGAAAAAATATCCTCCCCAGGTTTTGACTTCGCTATAATACATTCTTCTTGCTCTGGTGTAAAAGAAATCTCTTGCTCTCCATAATAATGTGATTTTATATATTCAACCATATCGCAAAGAAAATAGAAATTTGCTGGTATTACTTCCTCTGGAGCAGACAAAATTTCAGTTTTTAAATGACTAGGTATATTAAAATATTCTGCAGTTATGAAATATCTTATAGAGCGCTCGATTTTAGCTGTATCTACTGCTTTTTTTTGACCTACAACCAAATATAGCTCATCAACACACTTTACATAATCATGATGTTCTTGTGCACATAAATATTCCAAACACTCTTTTATGTATCCATTTTCAGTCATTCTAGACGGAAAATAACTAAGTAAATCATCTATATATTCACTTAAACTTTGACCTTCTTTCGAAAATATACTATTAGGATACTCAGTGAGTATCCTATCTTTTTGATTACAAAAAGATGCTTGGTTTGCTAATGCTGAATTCTCAGGATAGTTAAAAACAGTATTCTCTCCTTTTTCAATATTAATCATAAAAATTCCCCCTTTAATAATTTTTTAGCAAATCTTAATTATGCTGACCTACTTCTTTTTAAACTTCTAATATTTCCTTCTTCCTTTAAATAATCTGCTATTTTAGAAATATATTGTTTTACCCCTATATGAGGTTTACAATCTCCAAAAATTTGTTGATAAACTTCAAAATCAATTTTGCCGGATTTGTAAGCATTTTCCATAGAAAATCTTAAATTATTTATTTTTTGACAAAAGCGATCATATTCTTCAATGCCTTGTCCAAACTCCCATTTATTTCTAAACTCTTTGCAAAAATACAAATCTCTTATAGTATTTATATTAGATGTAGCAAAACAGATAATAGCATCTACTAACATTTGAGGTGCAGGAGTAGTTTTATGAGAGAAATGTCCTAATTTATCATATAAAAAATGTTTCACTTCTTTTCGCATTTCTGCTTGTTCTATAATAGAGAAAGCATCATCTTCTGATTTTAAATGTGATAAGAAGTATTCTTCTTGCTCTGGTGTAAAAGAAATCTCTTGTCCACCATAATAATGTGATTTTATATATTCTACTATATCACACAGAAAGTAGAAATTAGCTGGTATTACTCCTTCTGGAGCAGACAAAATTTCAGTTTTTAAATAATTAGGTATATTGAAATATTCTTTATTTATGAAATGCCTTATAGAACGCTCGATTTTAGTTGGATCTACTGCTTTTCTTTTCCCAACAATTGGATATAATTCCCTTGTGCAATTAACATAATCATGATGTTTTTGAGTATATAAATATTCCAAACATTCTTTTATGTAACCATTTTCAATCATTTTAGAGGGAAAATAACTAAGTAAATCATCTATATATTCACTCAAGCTTTGACCTTCTTTTGGAGATATACTATTAGGATACTTCTCAAGTATCTCCCCTTTTTGAATATGAAAAGATGTATTTCTCGCCAAATTAGAATCTTCAAGATAAGTAGAAACTGTATTCTCTTCTTTTTTTAAACTTGACATACAAAACTCCCCTTTTTTATTGGTTGTTACTCTAACATTTTTTTAACTGTTTGTCAAGTACTAACCGATTAAGATGTTGTAGAGCTATTTTCACAAAAAAATAAGACTTTCGTCTTACTTTACTATCATTTTTCATCCATTTTTTTATTTTTCAACACTTTATTGCGTAGGCTAAAACCCATAGATGCTAGTATTACTATTAAAGCCGCAAGAACAAACCAATTCGTTTTTTGTTTTTTTACTATTTTTGTACTTGGGATTACACTTGCAGATAAAGAATCATTATTTAATACATCCTCTCGTACTTTATTTTTTAAAGGAACTGCGTATGCAATAGCAGATTCATTTTTCATATTTACAAGCAAAGAAGATGGCACATAATTCATAGTATTAGAAAGAGGATTATTCTCATTAATAAAAGTAGGATTTGTAATAGGCGTTCCCTCAGAATCTATATCATTTTCAGACGAATTACTTTCACTTATAACTGATGTACTTTCTATAGAACTTTCTTTATGTACTTCACTTTTTTCACTAGTAGAAGTATTTTCTACTGGTTTTATTTCTTCTTTTATTACTACTTCCTTTGTTGTATTTCCAGAAGAAAAAATACGATTATCTTCTCTATTTACATTAATAGTATAAGTTTTCATGTCCCCATTTTTTGCAGTGACCGTAACAGTAAATTTATTGTTCCCATAATTTAAAGTTTTTGTCCCTAAACCCGTTACTGTAGCATTTTCCTCTTCTACTTCTCCACTAATTGCTAAAGTAGTTACATTAGCACCCACATAAACATTGTAATTTGTAGTCATAGGAGAAAATGAAATGCTTCCACTACTAAGTGATAAGTTTTTTAAATTATTATTTGCACTAACTACTTGGATGTCTTTTATAATGGCAGATAAGTTTTTAGAAGTTCCATCTGTAAAAGAAAGCGTTCCCTCATTGACACGTACAAACCCACTACATGTCGTATTTTTTGCTCTTAAATTCATTGTTACTAAGGTTATATTCCCACTTTTCCCATTCAAATTCATATAGGAAAATTTAGTTTTTTCTACATCCGCTTCTTCTTTTGTTATATTTACTAATGTTATACAATCTCCATCTACACTTACTTGTCCACCACTAGTAACTAATGCATCCTCTGTAACATTTGCTACTAAAGAAATAGAAAAAGTACTACCACTTCCAATAGTATTCACTCCATTTAAATGAATATTTCCATCACCAGCAAAAACGAAAGTAGGAATGAAAAAAAGAAAAAGTGAGAGAATAACTAAACTTTTCTTTATCATTTATTACCTCCATTTTCTCTTTCTTTTTCTTTTGCTTTTAATGCTTTTTTTCTTTTGTTTAAAGCATCTTGATCAAGAAGTAATTTTAATTTTTCTGGATCTTTCGTATTTAATGCTTCATGAATTGCATCAACAATTTCATCTTTTGTTACTGTCGCATCATAAGGGTCGTATGGAATTTCTGACGTATCTGTATATTTTGCTTCTTCAATTTCTTCCACTTCTTCCACAATTTGTTTTGAAGGATGATTTGGCAAAGCCTTATTTGGTAAAACATTTGTATATTGATTTAATACTCCACCCTCTTCTACAACATCATCATCCGTTCCATTTTTAGATCCAAAATTAAATTCTGGTTTAAATTCAATCACTGGCGCTTGTTTTTCGGTAACCTTTACTTCTTCTTTTGTATCTTTTCTTCTTTTTAATAAGAAGATAATCATAATTAATAATCCAACAAGTAACAAAAACCCTAAAATCATTAACCAATTTTTCCAAGTTAAGCCTAAAAATTTAGCTTCTTGTTTGGCTTCTTTATTTACATTCAAAGTATAATATTGAACGAAACCATTCTCATCTGTTACTTTTACTAAAACAACATTATTGCCTTCTTTTAAATCTTTATCTCCTGTGATTTCTATTTTCGCATTTGGATTTTGCGCTAAAGCATTAACGTCAATTTCATTTACATTATAAGGAACAGTTAAATCATAACTAAAAATATCTTTATGAAATCCTGGTTTTATTGAATAACCATCTACAGTAAGAGATGTTAATTTATTATTACTTTCAATTTCACTTTTATTAACATTAATCGTATAGTAACGAATACTTCCATCTTCTGCTGTGACTTCAAGGGTTACTGTATTTAAACCCACTTTCAAATTTTCATTTCCCGTTACTTTTACTTTTGCTTTTTTATCACTTGTTACATAATTGATATCTAATCGATCAACATCACTAGGAACTATAATATCATAACTACTTGTATTTTTATTAAAACTTGGTTTTATTTCTCCATTACTAATAATTAAACTACTTAAATAATTATCATTAGATTTTGGAGCAGGTGTTTTTGGTTGTTCTGTTGTATTATTTTCTTCTGCTTTCGGTTTTTTGTATACATTTATAGAATAAATTTGTTTTGTACCATCTTCTGCTGTTACAGTAATAGCAACTGTATTCATACCTTCTTTTAAGTCTTTATTACCTGTAATACTAACTGTTGCTTTATCACTAGATGGAAGTGCATTTATGTCTAATTCAGATACATCATTTCCTACTTCCAAAGAATAAGAGGTATTTTCTTTATGAAAAGAAGGATTTAAAGAATGACCTGTAACTTCCAAAGAGGATAATGTTTTATCACTACTTACAATAGGAGCTTCTTGTTTTTTATTAATGTTTACTGTATACGTTTTTCTACTTCCATCTTCTGCTTCTACTACAATTTTACAAGAATCACTACTTTTTATATCGCAAGTGGCTCCTGAAACGATTTTAGCTTTGGTATTATTTGTTGTCCCTGTAAAGGTAATTGACTCTGTTCCTTCATTGACTTCTAATTCATAAACTAAAGTAGAAGCTGAAAATTCTGGAGATAAAGTGCCAACACTTGGAGTTAAAGATTTTAATGTTGCATCATTATTTTTAACTGGTTTTTTTACATTCACTGTATATGTTTTTGTAGCACCACTTTCTGCTTTAACTACGATTCTACAAGCTGTTGTTGTACCAGATAAATTACAAGTAGTTCCTGAAGTAACTTGGGCTGCTGTATGATTCGGCGTAGCTGTAAAATTTACGCTTGTAATCCCATCCCCTACATCTAAAGAATAAGTATTTGTATTCGCAGCAAATGCTGGAGATAAAGTACCAGTACTAGGAACTAAACTACTTAATGTTGCATCTGTATTTTTAGCAGCTCCAACGGTAATATTTTGAGAAATATTGACTGATGGTATACTACTACTATCATCAAAACTAATTGTTCCATTTTTTATATTAACCTTTGTTTCACAAGTAGATGCTCCCGCTACAAAAGTAGCTTTAACCAAAGTAAAGTTACCACTTTTTCCGGCAAAATCGACAAAATTAAACTTTAAATTATTTACACTTGAACCTGAATCTACTTTCGTTAAACTCTTAAATGTTACACAATTAGAATCACTACTATTCACTTCTCCACCAATAGTAACAATATTTCCATTATTACCAGTAACAACAATATCTAACGAAAATTCTGTACCAACTGTCGGATTGGAATTCCCACTAAATGCAAGATTGGCTGTAGCTGCGTTTGCCTTTGTTACATTCATAATTGCTGTTAATACAATGAATCCAATCACAACAAAACTCTTTTTAAACTTATTTTTCATTCTTTACCTCCGTACAATTAAGACTACCTTATTGTATGAATATATTATATAACTTTTAAGACAACTATGTCTACTAAAATTCGACAAAATAATTAAATAAATAATATATTTCCCCAGAAAAAAACAGGCTTTTTATTACGTATCAAAGTAAGCCTGTTTCGTGTTTATATTAATATCACCAGTTATTCAATTTCTATTTGGTATGGATTTTCTTTACTTCCATCTCCGCTTTTGTATATTACTTTTGATTTCAGATGAAAGACGGGGAACACAGAAGGCCAATTTCCAACCGCCTCAACATTTGATTTTCCTACATAGCCTGCTTTGAATACTATATAGGCAGTCTTCGCGACATCTACGACCGGGGTAATTGTCCATTGAGTTATAGATGAATTGTATAGCCAATTGTTCACCAAGCAATCATTCATATCATTATCGTCCCAGTAAGCCAAAGTGTGGGATAAACAAGTATTTCTATTCGTTACTGTTCCCCCGTTTGTTGCATATCCATAATCACTTGGATACATTAGTCCTATTTTATCCACAGAAGAAATCTTCCAATCATCAACAAGCACTTCAGACCCTCTTTCTCCCTTATAAATATTAGACGTTGTTCTTATGCTTAAGTCATTTCCTTGAAAGCCTCCTATATACCATTTTGTACTGTCTATATATTTTTGATAACTACTTATACTGTCCCAATAGTATTTATTTAAGGTATCTCTACTTGTACTATTTATCCAATAACTAGAAGAACCTGTGGATTTGGAATCCCATGCAGTTTTATCATATTCGGTTACTTTGATTAATTTGACTCTGTTTTCATAAGGTCCATCTTCACTACTTTGGATTGGGATGACTCCTATAATTCTATATAATTGATCTTCTGTACAGCTTCCACTTTCTTCTAGACATACATAATTGTTTGGATTTGCTCCTACATATCGATAATCTATTGTTGCATTGTTTCCTGTCTGCTCTGTTTCTTCATGTGTTTCTTTTATGATACTTGTATCGCTATTTGATAGAGTTACTAAGTAATCATTAAAATATGGTATTGTTTCAAAATCAATACTACACTTTATCTTATTATTATTCTTAGAATCTTCTATTGCAAGTGACCATGTTTCATTTATCCAACTTGCTTCTACTCCATTTTCACATATTACACTATTTACTCTATATCCACTACCTTTATTTGGAAATGATTCGCCTGTTGCTTCTCCGTTTATTGTGTAGGCTAGTTCTATATCTCCACTTGAAAAATCGGGAATTCTTCCTTTTAATACATTAAACTCTAATTTTTCTTCATATAATGCAAAGGTTCTATATAGGGTGATTCCTCCTACAATAAGTAAGATTCCTACAATAGATGCAATTACTATCCTTTTTTGTTTTTTGTTTTTATCAAATTTTTCTAGTTTCATATTCTCCTCCTATTATGTCATATATGTCATAGTTATATTTTAGTTTATTATGACATAAATGTCAAACAAATATATGACTTATGTGTCATACAAAGTTATATAGAAATATGACATTATTGTCATAGAGGTGCTCTGTATGATAAAAGAATATCGAATAAAAAGAGGATATAGTTTAGAAAAGTTAGCTGAATTATGTGAAATATCATGGCGTAATTTACAAAGAATTGAAAACGGAAAACTAAATGTTGCTAAGTTTGAAACAATAAAGAAGTTAATTAAAGTATTAGATATAAGTGATAAGGATATATTAAAATTAATAAAAACTGATTAAAAGATATTATTTAAAAAGTAGTTGTAATTTATATAAAAAAGATTATAATTAAATTGTAAGTGTTACC
>CAYSFO010000040.1:0-12211 GCA_964430695.1 uncultured Muribaculaceae bacterium
TCTAATGTAAAAATTAAAAAAGATAGATTTTTTATTTTCTATCTTCTTAAATATATATTTCTACTCTTTATTTGTTCTCTATAATATTAAAATTTCCTTAATCTAAATACATAATATCAATATCCACATTCCCTTGAATTCCATCAATTTTTCCATCATCACAAAGTTGCCAGTATTTATAATCTCCTTTGTAATTCGTTTGGTTAGTATAATGTGCAAGCCAAGTATCATATTTCGTTGGTAACCATAATCTTTCTAAATAATTTTTGCTACTATAAAGCATTCCTTCATATCCTGCTTCTCTTACAGTGTCTAAGAAAGTATGAGCCATATCTGTTAATTCAAAAAAACTCAAATGATAATCATTGAATGAACTCCAATTTTCCCAGTCAAAGGCAATAGGAAGAGAAATCTTATAACCTTTTAATTGTTCAATAACCCATTTTGCATCTCTTTTTGCATGTTCATTAGAATTAGCATAAGAATAAAAATAGATTCCTACATCAATATCATGTGCATTAGCAGATGTAATGTTTTGTATAAACTTTTCGTCAACAAAATATTCAGCATCGGTTCCTCTTGTTCCACCGACACGAATAATAATAAACTCTACTCCTGCATTTTTTATAGCATCAAAATCAATATCTCCTTGCCATTTTGAAACGTCAATGCCAATTTTTGTTTTATCTGTTTTATAATTTGCTAAAACATCAGAAAAATACGTATGTGTTTGTGTTGTTGTATTTGAACTATTATTTTTCTTTTTTTCAATTACATTTAAAATAAATGGTTGTTCCGTACTATTTCCACTTTTATCTATCGCTTTAAAAGTTAGTGGATAACTACCTAAAGTATTATAGTCATATTCTCCTTCTATATAACAATTTGGATTCGAATCTTCATTATCTCCACATAATATTTTACTTGCTAAATCCATATCATTTCCTTGATAAATTGTATAACTACTTCCTAACCAAATCACTGGAGAAACCGTATCTACTACATTTACTTGATAAGAATAAGAAACTTTTATACCATCGTCGTTAACAAAATTAAATTTTACTTCTTTATCTCCAATTTTTGTTGTATCAATAATAAAGTCGTTCGTAATTTTACCATTGATACTTGTAATAAAATCAGAAACTTTCTTTTCACTTGTAAACTCTATCGTTAAATCATCTACTAAAGTTACCTCTATTTTTGCAGTTTTTATCCGAATATAATTTATTAGTAATTTAATACCAAAAAAGAGAGCAAATAAAAGAAGAATTCCAATAACAATGATTCCAATTCTTAAGATTTTCTTTTTGTTCATATCTCACCAACTTATTATGTACTTATTAAAATTTTAATCATATTCTAAAAAGATATGCAGCCAATTCATCATAGCATTCATCTCGATTAACAAGTAATCCTTGTTCACGCATCACATTTAATTCATTAATAGAAACAAATTTAATCGCTTGTACTTCGCTATCTTGAAACCTTATATTATCTGCTGAAAGTCCATTTTGTCTTAAAATGAAGAAATCATAATACTGTCTATCAAAATGTTCTTCACTTACTTTTTCTTCTTTTCGATAAGAAAACATGTACCTAAAGTTTTTTATGTCTACATTATAGCTAAGATTAACACTCACTTCTTCATTTATTTCTCTAGCGGCTGCTGATAATGAGTCTTGTCCCGCAGATAAATGTCCTGTTGCGGAAATATCCCACATACCTGGATTTTTATCTTTTGTATCGCTTCGTTGTTGAATCAAGATTTCATTTTTTTCATTTACAATTGCTACTACAATAATCCTATGCCATAAACCACGTTTATGCACTTCTTTACGTGATAATACTTCGCCTGTTTTGATTCCATTTTCATCTAAGACATCAATTAATTCTTCTTTCATATTTTCTGCCTCTTTTCTTAAATCATTTTAACATAAATTTAACATTAATGTTAAAAAAAGACATATTCATCTATGCCTTATTTTATTTTAATATCTCCGCTTGTTGTTTTTATTGTAAGGTTTACTGGTGCAAACCGATCATTGTTTTCTATTTTAATATCTCCACTGGTTGAACTAGCCTCTACATAAGCGTTTGTTACATTTTTAATAGTTACATCTCCACTAATGCTTTTTATATTTGAAGCTTCTTCACATTTGATATTTAAAATATCGATATCTCCCGAAGTCGTTTTAAGATTCGCTTTACTATTTATATTTCCTATCACTATTTCTCCACTAACTGTTTCAACGGAAGTAACATTTGTTGTATAAATTTCTATATCACCACTTGTTGTATTGATTGTTGTATCTGCAACATTACCAATTTTCACATCTCCACTGGTTGTTTTTACTTTAATATCCATTTGATTAAAATCTAATAGATTGATATCTCCAGATACAGTATTTATTTCTAATTTATTTTGCATATTCATAGGAAGGGCTATTATGATTGCATCTTCATTCCATCCACAAAATCCAAAACAAAAATGATTTTTTATGTTTTTTGACACCTTTAACGTATCATTTACAATCTCACTTGTAACTTTATCCTTTTCTTCTCCATAAATCGTCACTTTTATCTCATCTGCTTCCGAATAGATAACTTTAACATCACTGCTTATACCATCAATCGTAATTTTTGTTATATCTACATCATTATAAGTTTCTTCTAGAATAATTTTACTTTCTCTATTTATATTAAAATTAAAATAATAAGAAAAAACATTCCACTTTCCTACAAGTGCCATTACCATGATACTTGTTATTCCGATTGCTAAAAGAAGTAACAGAACAACAAGAAAGATTTTAAACTTATTTTCCTTCATTCTTATTCTCCTTTATTTCTAAAAGTAAATGGATTACTTCAATAACAATAGCATACACAATCCATAACAGCCAAGTTATATGCCAAGCCATTGTCAAAAAGCTGACAAACAAATAGATAGCCGTAAATAAAAGAGAAACTAAATTATCATATTTATGAACCTTTTTCTTTTGTTCTTGAATCAAATCAAATTCACTTTTTGGTACTCTCGGATTACTAATAAAATGAAATACTAATATAACAGTTGCAATACTGCAAATTAATAAAAATACACCTATCATAACATTTTCATTCATTATTTGTAAGGGTTCTACAACGACAATCCAAATGACAGAAATAAAGTAAAGAAAAACACTTAAGCTGATTACAAAGGCAGTCTTTCTTTTCCTTTCTCTTTCATTCACTTGGGTCCCTTTATCACTTTCTTGTATTTTTTTCCCTGTTAAAAGTTCCTCCGTAGATATTCCATATAATTCACATAATGGCACAATTTTATCAAAATCTGGTCGACTTTCACCAGTTTCCCATTTTGATATGGTTTGTCTTGTAACATTCAGTTTAAAAGCGGCTTCTTCTTGAGAAATATTTTTATTTTTTCTTAAATTATACAAACGATCTCCTAAATTCATATATTTTCTCCTTTCCTTTCAAATTATAATGTATTTTTTAGTTGCATACTATCAATTTTAGTTTGAAATTTCGCAACCAAGTTTAACAATTTACTTTTTTAGAAAAAAAGAATGATTATTTTCCAATCACTCTTTCTTTAAAACTCTTTATTTTTTACTTTTAGACTTTTCTATTACTTTTTCCATTTTATCTAAACGATCATTCAGTTTTTGATACTGACTATGGTCATAGAATAGGATTCCTGCCACAGCTAAGCCTGTAATAACAATATTCCAAACAATAACAGTTGTGCTTGATGTATTAGAAGTACTTTTATTCTTTTCTTTTTCTGCTTCTTCCATTTTTTTGAATACATCATATTTATCTTTACTATTGTATAAATCTGTAATCGCCGTTTTAATTTCCTCGTCATAAGCAGATGTATATCCCGCAAAAACTTTATCTCCAATAACTATGAATGGAACTCCATTTGCAGTCTCATCTAAAAAATCAGCTACCTTCTTCATTAAGTTATTATTAGCTTTATTTCCCCAAACTTCATAAGAAACAACTTTAAAATATTTTCCATATTCATCAACAATACTGCTAATATAAGTTAAAAATCTATTACAGAAAGAACATCCACTTCCACGGAATAAATAAATAGGAATTTGTTTATCTGTTTCTTTATAATTACTAAAATCGTAATCAATTTCTTCTGCCTTTAGTACTTCTTCTAAATTCTGCGATACAACCTCATCGCTTGCTAAAACTTGGAACGGGAAAAGTAATACCCCTAATAATGCAATTCCTAACATTATCTTTTTCATAATACACCTCTTCTATTTCTAGAACATTATATCATAAAAATTGTGAAATAGTTTCATTTTTTATAATTAGCCTATCGTTATTCATCCAAAATACCAATATATTTATAATCTAAATTTTCAATTGCCTCTTTTATCTTTTTTTCTTCTATACTTTTTTTACTTAGAACCGTTACTTGCTTTTGTTCTAAATCAACTGTAACTTTGCTAACATTTTCTAATTTTTCTAAAGAGTCACAAACTTTTTTAGCACAATGTTCGCAATGCATTCCCTCCACTTTGATAATTGTTTTTAATTTTTTAGTAAACATTTTTCTCTTCCTTTCTACTATTTCATTAAATTTTTTCTAATTTTATTTTTTTTAATCTTAAAGCATTCAGTATAACAGTGAAACTACTCATTATCATAGCAAATCCTGCAAACATAGGATTCATATTTAGATTCCACTTAGAAAATATGCCCATAGCAATCGGAATCATAACCACATTATAAAAGAATGCCCAAAATAAATTTTGTTTAATATTTCGAATTGTTTTTTTGCTTATCTTTATTAAATTTACAATACTCATTAAATTATTATTCATTAATATAACATCTGCAGAATTACTAGCAATATCTGTACCACTTCCTAAGGAGACTCCAATCGTCGCTGTAGCAAGACTGGGGGCATCATTGATTCCATCTCCTATCATCATTACTTTTTTTCCTTGTTCCATCAGTTTTCTGATTTCCTTCGTTTTATCCGCTGGCATTACATTCGAAATTACTTTATTTATTCCTAAAGAAGAAGCCACTTCGTTTGCTGTTAAAGCATTGTCTCCCGTTAACATTATAACTGTTTTATTCAAAGATTTTAATTCCTTTATTATCAGTTTCGCATTATTTCTTACAATATCTTTTACGCCAATCAAAGCAATTATTTTTTTATTTTCTACAACATAGACAATACTATTTCCTGCTTTAGATAATTCTTTTTCTTCTTTAGAATAAGGATTTTTTATTTTTTCTTTTGTTAAAATTTTACTATTTCCTACATAGTATTCGTTTTGATTTACAATTCCAAATAATCCTAAACCAGGTATATTTTTAAAGTTTTCTATTTCTTCTAGCTCGAGTTTTTTACTATCGTTTTTAAAAGCACTAGCAATTGGATGCGCTGATTTATCTTCTAAACTAGTTACTATTTTTAAAAGTTCCTCTTCATCATAATCACTATAATTGTAAATTTTACTAACTTTTAGATTTCCATAAGTTAATGTACCTGTTTTATCAAACACAATGGTATCAAGCCCTCTTGCATTTTCTAAAGTCTCACTCGTTTTTACTAAAATACCATTTTTAGCACAGATTCCTTCACTAACAACAATAGCAAGTGGCGTAGCAAGACCAAGGCTGCATGGACAAGCAACAACTAATACTGTAACAAAATGCGTTAAACTTACATTCACTCCCCCCTCCTAAAATAAAGTAAATGAGAAACGTAAAAAATGCAATAACAAGAATGCTAGGGACAAAAATTCCACTTACTTTATCAGCAATTTTTGAAATCGGTGCTTTCGTATTGGTTGCTTCTACTACTAAACGAACAATTTCTGAAATCGTTGAATCCTTACCAATCTTTAAAGCTTTGTATTGAATACTTCCGTCTATATTCAAACTTCCAGCTACTACTTTATCCTGTATCTCTTTTTTTACAGGAAGGCTTTCTCCTGTAATAAATGATTCATCTACATGCGTTACTCCCTTTGTAATCACTCCATCCACAGCAATTTTCATGCCTGGTTTACAAACTAAAATGTCTCCCTCTTTCACTTCATCAAGAGTGATTTCTTCTTCTCCATCCTTGGTTTTTCTGATTGCTTTTTCTGGTGTGATTCGAACTAAATCTTTAATGGCATCTTTGGTTTTTTCTTTACTTCTACTATCAATAAATCTTCCTAGTTTTATAAAAAATAGTACCGTACACGCCGATTCAAAATATAAATTTTCTACATAAAAAGAATTTCCTTTAATAATCATAATCGTTCCAAACAGACTGTAGAAAAAACTCGATAATACTCCAATGGACACCAAAGTATCCATATTCGGAGTCTTGTGCATTAAATTTTTGTAACCGTTTTTAAAAATAGTTAAACCATATAGTAAATAAGGAATTGTTAAAATGAGTAAACAAATTGCATAGTTTACAGGATATCTTTTCTTATCCAAAAAAGGAATCATAGGAAGACCTATCATGTGTGCCATAGAAACGTACAAAACGAAGATAGATAAAATAGCAAAAGAAAGTAAAATGATTGTATTTTGGCCTGATTTCTGCTCTTTTTTGGCATCATATTCCCCTAAGCTTTTAAAACCAGCTTCTTTTATAAATCGATTTAAATCCTCCATGGTTAAATAATCTTCATATGTGATAGAGGCTTGCGCTAAGACTAGATTAACCGTAGCAGATAAAATTCCCTCTTGTTTATTTAAATATTTTTCTAATCCTATGGAACACGCACTACAACTCATACCCTCAATACTTAAAATAACTTTTTTCATTCTATCACCTCCAAAATTATTATTTTAATTTTCCTATTAAATCCATTACTTCATCGATTACTTCTAAATTGTTCTCTTTAATATTTTGTACAACACATGTAGATAAATGACTTTTTAATACTTCTGCTCCTAAACTTTTTAAAGAATTCGTAACAGCAGCAATTTGTACTAAAACATCCGCACAATAACGATTCTCCTCTATCATTCCCCTAACTCCTCGCACTTGTCCTTCAATCACTTTTAGCCTTTTTGTTAAATAAGATTTTTCGTCCTCTGTACGTCCTTTTTTACGAATAGGTATTTCCTCTACTTTCATTTCTTCACCCACTATAAATATATATTATACCCCCATGGGGTATATGTCAATATTTTAAAAATATATTTCTATTTTATTGTTCATAAGTTATAATAAAGGACGAAAAGAGGTTTTACTATGAAATTAGATTCAATAAAACAATATCAAAAAATACATATGATAGGTATTGGTGGTGTTAGTATGAGTGGGCTTGCTGAACACCTAATGCATTTCGGATTTACTATCACAGGTAGTGATACAAATGAAAGTAATAATACCTTACATTTAAAAAGTTTAGGTGTTGAGGTTGCTATTGGGCATAAAAAAGAAATGATTGACAATACAGATTTAGTTGTTTATACAGCAGCTATTCCAACATCTGATGAAGAATTTGTTTATGCAAAAGAAAAAAATAAGAAAATGATGGAACGTAGCGAATTCTTAGGCGAAATTACCAAATGTTATCAAGAATGTATTTGTATTAGTGGAACACACGGAAAAACAACAACGACTTCTATGATTGCTATGTGTTTTTTAAAGGCAAATTTAGACCCCACCATTGAAGTAGGTGCTCATTTAAAAGCCATTGAAGGAAATAACAGAACAGGAAATAGCGAGTACTTTATTTTAGAAGCTTGTGAATATGTTGATTCCTTTTTGCAATTTCATCCGCATACGGAAATTATTTTAAATATTGACAATGACCATTTGGATTATTTTAAAAATATTGAAAACATTAAAAAATCTTTTTATGCTTTTACAGAACGTTTAAACGAAACAGGTGTGATTGTTGCTAACTTTGATGATGAAAATACAAAAGAAGTGCTGAGTAAGACAAATCATCAAATTATCTCTTATGGCATAAATAACAAAGAAGCAAATTTTGTTGCAACAAACATTCAAGTAGATGATTATGGCTACCCTACTTTTGATGTTTTAAAAGATAAAGAATATTTTGAGACTTTTCATTTAAATGTCCACGGAAAACATAATATTTTAAATGCTTTGGCAACCATTGCCACTTGTTATCGTTATCAAATAGATAAAAAAGATATAAAAGAAGGATTGGAAGAGTTTACTGGGGCAAGTCGAAGATTTGAAAAAATTGGAGAATACCAGGGTATTCCCGTATTTGATGATTATGCCCATCATCCAACAGAAATTGAAGTTACTTTTTTGAGTAGTAAAGAAATTCCTCATCAAAAAACATGGGCCATCTTTGAACCACATACTTATACAAGAACAGAAGCACATCTAAATGATTTTGCAAACGTCTTATCTAAATTTGATCATATCATTCTAGCCGATATTTATGCAGCAAGAGAGGTTAATACAAGTGGTATTTCTTCTAAAGATATCGAAAGTCTTATTTTAGAAAAAAATCCAAATTGTATTTATTTAGAAAGTTATGAAAAAATCATCGCTTATTTAAAAGAAAACATAAAAAAAGGTGATATTGTTATCACCATTGGTGCTGGTACAGTGAATCAAGTAGGTTATAAGCTTATTGAAAAGTAAGAAATTTATTTCTTCTTTTTTTTGTTATTCTTATTTTCGTTTACAAAGATTCAATAAATTTTATCAACAAATCAAATGTCTTTATCCATGAGCTTATATAAGTTATTTCATTAGTAGTATGATATTTTTTTATAATACTTCCAATAGAAATAATATCTAATCCCTTTATTCTTTCCTTTATAGAAGAACATTCAATACCACCATGCCATATTTCTTCTATTGGATATTTTGAATACTCTTTAAAATATAACTCTTTATATTTTTTTAATAATTCAGATTCAGAATCTACTTTCCACACCGAATCAGTATAAATTTCATTCGCTCTAAAATTATTAGTTAAATTTTTACTAGCATTATTAATTATTTCTAGTTCTGTTTCATCCATACTTCTAAAAACATAATAGATTTTCACTTCATTATCAATGGTATGAATTAATCCAAGATTAGCAGAAGCCATATCTTTAATAATATATCCAGATTTTAAATCTAATATTTCATTTAATATATTTTCAGTATCTTCTTTAGAAAAACTAAATCTATTATTAATACTATCTATTTTTGCATTTACGCCTTTAAAAATATCATTTACATTGATGTTTGTTTTTATAACTACTTCACAGAAAGTGGCTAAATCATTTTCAGACGTTCCACCATCTATACTTTTTATTAAAATATTTTTATCTTTTAACAACTTAGCCATAGTAGTTATAGCATTCTTTTCAGATAAATTAACATCTTCTCCAGAGTTCCCTCCTGGAAAACCATCAATTAAGATTTTATAGCTAGGTAAATCATTTTCAATTAATTTCCCCTTAAAAACATATTCATTACAAATATCTCCATCTGCACCTATAAATATGCCATTATCTTTTGAATTATCAAGATTGATTAATCTTTTGCTTTCAACTTGCGAATATGGAAAATTTACTGCACCATTAAATGTTGTTTCTTCTTCAGTAGTGAATAGGAATTCTAAATCAGGATGATTTAAATTATTATCTTCCATAATAGTCAGCATCATAGACAGCCCAACACCTTGATCTGCTCCAAGCGTTGTATCTTTAGCAGTTACCTTATCTCCATCAATGATTACTTCAATTCCATCTGTTTCAAAATTATGATTGCTATCTTTATTTTTAACACATACCATATCTAAATGGGCTTGTAATGCTATTGGGTCAGAATTAATATTCCCAGTCTTTTTTATTAAAACATTATTATTCTCATCTTTAAAGTAAAACAAATTATTTTCTTTAGCAATATTAACAAAAAAATCAGCTATTTTTTCTTCATGCCCTGATTCTCTAGGAATTTTAGAAATTCTTAAAAAATTATTAATTAAAGTTTCTTTCATAATTCTTCACTAACTTTCCCAATTAACTTAAAACATTTATTTTTTGCAGCTCCATAATTTTTTTATAACTGAAACATACTATTAATCACTTTTAAGTACCAAATTGTTATTAAAAATTTTCAGAATACGGCTATATCTATATTCATTTTATATCTTTATATATCTTTAAAGCAGTTTCTACATTCGTATTATCAAAAATTATACTTTTTAATCCATTTATATAAGGTATAATATTTTTTGAATTAAATACATTTCTACCATAACTTAAACCACTAGCTCCTGCTTTCATTGCATCATAAGCCATTTTATATGATTCTTCAACTGATATTTCTTTTCCACCAGCTATTACTACTGGTTTTCCTAATGCTGATTCTATTACCTTTTTAAAAGATTTTTGACTACCCGTATATTGAGTTTTTATAATATCTGCTCCTAATTCAGCAGCTACACGAACACAATGGCATATCAAATTAGTGTATTCTTCAATACTTTTTTCTTTTAAGTCCTCGTAATTATAATCCTTTCCATCAATTTCTTTACGTGGGTATGCTATTGCCATAACAGGTATGCCAAACTTATCACATTCATTAGTTGTGGTTGCTAAGCATTCTAACATTTTATTTTCATAAATACTACTAAAATTTATATGAACAGCAACACATTCTACCCCCATTGCTACAATATCTTCAATATTAGCAATTTTCATTTTTTTAGTATGTGCTCCTAATACTGTACTAGCCGTGATATTGTATATAAAAGGAATATTTGTTTTTATAGTATATTGATAAGCACCTTTAAAACCTAAAATTGCATTCGGATTAGTTGTCTTTATTTTCTCAATAGTGTCCTTTAAATCATATAGTCCATTATAGGGTCCAAACAACAAACTATCATCTACTGGAGCAATTAATACTTTTTCGTTGTTAAAAATTTTATTTAATCTTTTTGTCTTACCTAAATAAGAATTTGTGTACATAACTTTTCCCTCCTATCATAAATAAAATTAAATAAATTTGTTCTTACAAACATTGTACTATATTTTGAAATTTATTTGAATATATGGGTACATATATTTGATACAATTTATTTTACGCTCATATTGGCTTGTCAATATGCAAGTGTTTTAGTCTTTTACACCTGTGTTCTTTTGCTTTCTTTTAAATTCATTTTTCTTTAATAGATTTCAATATTATACCTATCTTGATTTTCTTTAATATTTCTAGTTTATCAACCTCATTAAATTTCAATTGTTTCTTCAATATCTAAAACTTTATAATTAATTTCAAATTTAGCAAAATTTTCTTTCATATAGTTTATGTCTGTTGGATATTTTTCATTATCCATATGAATTGGTAATACTAATTTTGCACCTAATTCTTTAGCAAATAATGACGCTTCAAATGCTGACATCGTAAGTCCATAGGCAGTTACAGGAAGAGCTACAATATCTGCTTTATAATCATTATTAAAACAAATTGTATCGCTAGTGGTGTATAGTCTATGTTCTCCATCATCTATAATATAACCTACATTTTCAAAAACTTGTCCACCATTTTTTAATAAAGGATTATAACCATGTATTGCTTTAACTACTTCAACTTTTACACCATCAAAATCTAATACATCATTTTCTTTTACAAGATTAAAATTTATTTCTGGATAAGTATCTTGCACTTCTTTAGTAGAATAGATAGGAATATTCATATTTTTTAGTACATCACTTTTAATATGGTCTCCATGTTTATGTGTTATAAGAATTATATCTGCTTCTTTCCATTTTTCTAAAAACTTATCTTGGTATTTTAAGCCTCCCGCATCAATTAAAATTTTTTTATTTTTTGTTTCCACAAATAGACAAGATTGTGGATATTTTGTTATTTTCATATACTATTTCCTTTCTGTTCATTATGTTAATTATATATTTATTTTCGTATTATTACAATTCATTTGCAATTACTATATAACCATTTATTGCTAAAGATGTATTCTATATTCTTATATTTTTAATTTATACTAATTTTATAAAAAAGACCTTTATCCTATTCAAACTTAGTAAATTTGTTAAATCAATTGGAAAAATTGGAGCCCTTTTCTATTCTAATTTTTAAAATTAGTAGTTTGTATTTATTTTTTTATTGTTATATAGTGTCCTTGCGAGATGCAATATTAGTGTTTGCTATTTTTCTAAAATAATTTTATGGAGGTAGCTGCATGATTAATAAAAAAGATATTCTTATTTT
>CAYSFO010000041.1:0-11934 GCA_964430695.1 uncultured Muribaculaceae bacterium
ATATTATTTTTATATAATTTCAATAAAAAAAGATTTTTATTACGCAGTTTTGTTTTCATATAAATATAATGTTTTATTTTCATCTAGAAAACCCCACTTGATGAAGAATCCCGTCTATTAAAATTTCCCTTTTTTCTAGTCTTTTTACTGCAAAATGTTCCCCTTTTATTGTTAAAGTAAAGGATGGCATAGCGAGTATAATTTCTTGATCATTTAATTTTAAAATATCAATATAGTTAAAGACGTGAATTTTATTTTCATAGATATCAATATAGTAATTAAAATCAAATAAAAAGTTTTTCATGGTTTTATAAAGATGCGTAGCAATCACCTCTTGTATAATATATGATTTTAACAAGAAGAAAAAAACTATTGTACTTGCAATAGTTATTTTAAAGAATATGTATTTTCTAAAGATTCAACGAGTTCTTTAAACTTTGCTCTTTTTTCTAACAATTGCATTTCTCTTTCTTTCCGTATTTGATTGCAATCGGTAGATTTAAAATAAACAGGTCCTTCTTCCATAAAAGAATGTGGAAATGATATTAATTGAAAATCTTTATTCATTCGATAAGTTAGAACATCTATATTAGGATAAGAAATTGGCGTATTATTTTCTTCGGGCGCAACAATTTTATCTACAACTATAAATTCTCCTGGACGATTTGGATCTTCTTTTAAAATTAAAAATTTTGGACCAATTGTTTTAGAAGAAGGTACATAATAAAACTGCCCATTTATAATCACAATATTATTTAATGAAGTTAAAGAAAAGTCTTTGATATTTTCTTTAAGAATGGTTGGTTTATTATTATCTATTTTTATATGTGTATAGCTACTCTCTGAAAAACCTTGGTTTTTTTGAATGGTTTCTACAATGAAATTGTTCTCTCCAAAGCGCATAATTCTTTTATTTTCTTCTCGAAAACTAAAATATTGATTTATACTGCTTTTGTTTTTATCAGGAAAGGCTTCTTCAAAGTTTTCATTTATAAGTCCTTCACAAAAGTAAATGTACATTTTTGGTTTATAAGTCCCAAAACTACTCTCTATTTCAAAACAAAGTACTTTCGCTTCTACTATTCCATAGCCATTTATAAAATTTACTTTTGTCTCATCAATTTCTATTTTTTGAACCCCTTTTCGTAAATAATAACCTTCTCTATCAAACGCTATACTTTGCATAAAACTACTTCCTTTCCTTTATTATACCTCTAAATAGAAAAAATAACTATTTTTTAAGTATTTCACTGTTTTGTTTCATTTTTTATCTAAGCTATATTTCTATATCACTTCACTTTTATACTCTCGAAACCCCATATCCTAAAATATTACTAAAAAATGAAAGTAAGCGCTACTAACTTCAATAACACAAGTGGCTATTATAAAGAATTATTCTAAGTTTACAATGAATTTGACAAAAGAAGACAGAAAACTTGAATATAAAAAGTCTCTATCGTTTAGAGGCTTAATTTTATTACATATCTATAATATCTTGAAATAAATCAGTTTTGACAAATTTTCTTAAATATTCTGCATCACTTTTATATCGTTGTTCTTCCATGGCATAGTTTAATTCATCTACTATCGGAGGTTCAATTTGGGCTAAATTAGAATAATAGGATAGCATTCCTTCTCTATTTTTAATCGTTTGTTTTATCTTTCTATATTTTCCAGTCGCATCATATAAAATAGTTGATTGAAATAAGTCATAACATGTATTTGGAATTGTATCAGCAAAAAATGTATAATCTTGACTTGCATTTGTATGCATATAAATTTTTATTCCATATTTTCTTAACATTTCTTCTTGATGTCTATTATTATATTCTTCAAATTCTTCTGTATCTTCCTTTTGAATAAAATTATTTCTAACTATTGTAATATCTAATACATATCCAGTGATATCTCCTAAATTTTTAAAAGGTGCAAAATAAATACATTCAACACTTTCATCTTTTCTAAGTTCAAAAACTAATCTTGCTAATTCTTCACATACATTTTTTCTATGTTTCTTACTTAAAACAATATAATTATCAATTTCATTTGTTATTGTCATATTAACCTCCATTTTACAAGCAAAAAGTCTCTATTTACTAGAGACTCATTATTTTATCTTTTACTTTTTTGGATACGATACTCATATCTGTACGAGAAGAAATACTTTGTAATTCTTTCATTATAAGACCCATGTCTTTCATACTCGTTGGATTTACTTTCGAAAATGCTTCTTCAATGTGTTTATCTACTTCTTCTTCGCTCATTTCTTCAGGTAAGTATTTTTTCAAAAATTCTATTTCTTTTTCTAAATTTTCTATTTCTTCCTTTTTTCCAAATTTTTCAAATTCCGTAATAGAATCTGTACGCATTTTCACTTGTTTTTTTATAACAGCAATTATTTCATCATCATTTAAGTCTTCTTTTTTATTAATTTTTTCTAATTGTAAAGCACTCTTTAGCATACGAAGAACATTTAAAGAAAACTTATCTTGCTCTTTCATACTTATTTTTAAATCGTCATTTATTTTATCAAACATTTTCATCACCTATTAATAATTTTTATGTTTACGAGCATTACGAATCATTTCTTTTTTGGCTTCTCTTCTTTTAACCCCTGGTTTTTCATAGTGTTTCTTTTTCTTTAGTTCAGAAGGGACACCGCTTTTCGCAACTTTTACTTTCCAAGTTTTCATTGCTTTTTCTAAATTTCCATTAACCACAACTTTTGTCATATAAATCCCTCCTTTCAATTAACTACTATGATTATAGCACCAAAATAAAGCCTTAGCAAGAAATAACCCTAATAAAAGTTAAAGTTTTCTTTCTAAAATCAATTTGGTTATCGTTTCTTCTAAAGAAGTATCTTCTTCAGTTTCATTCTCTTCTAAAGATTCAATGCCTTCTTCTTCGGTGAATTGAACAAACCCTTTAGAGTAGTATAATAGAGATAATAAAGAAATAAGTAATCCAATTAAAACTCCTAAAGCAATTGATAGCGTTACATCTATTTTTTTCATAGCTTTAACATATTTATCAAAATCTCTTAACCATTTTTCAAAATCTAACTCATGTGTTTTACAAAAAATATGCATATCTTTTATTGTTTTTGAATAAATAGCCTCTTCTCCACAAGAAATAAATTTTTCCATATTTTCTCGTACTTGCCTAACTAATGAAATACCTTCTTGAACCCATTCAACAGTAATACCATCTTTCGCACATGGAACTAAGCTATTATTTAAAAGTATAAATATGTTATCTGCTTCCTCTATAATCTCAATTGCATTAGAAAATTTATCTCCATTTTCCTCTTTTGTATGGTCTTGAAAAAGAATAAAAGATTGAGCACAAATGGATATGTTCACAAATTCATTCATTGTATCTATCTTAGATTTACTAAAAACCTTAACAATTTTATCACTTATTCCAGGCAATTTCTTTAAGATATATTTTGTTAGAATTACTTTTTTTGGCTTAACTCCTAAAGTAGCATTATATTCGTCGTATACTTTGTTCCAATCTTCATAAACTTCTTGATATCCTTCACAAAAATGCTGTGCTCTTTCTATAGCCATATCCATATTTATATTTTGTTCATTTAAACATTTTTGAATGTCTTCCGCTGCATTTAAAGAGACTTGTAAACTTACTAAAATCGAATTCTTAACAGTAGATTTTAATTCCATAAGTTCTTTCGCTTTCTTAATTTTTATAGCTAATAAATTTTGAGTAATTATAATTTTTCTTTGCAAAGGCATCTCTTCCTCTTTCTTATTAAGAATAAATAGGAAAGTTTTATAAAAAGAAAGAGTACATTTAAGTACAGTATATTCATTTTTGTTTTCTACTTTAAATGCCATAAAGAATCACCGCATTTAAAATAACATTAGAAATATTAAAAAGCAAGAAAAAAGAACTAAACCGTCATTAGTTCTTGCTCTTTTTCTTTTAATTTTTCATCGACAATTTTATTATATTTATTAATGGCTTCTTGTACTTCCTCTAAAAGCCTTTTTTCTTCATCTTCCGGATATTCTTCGCGCTTTATAGCATTATTTTCCTCTTGGCGAATATTACGAAGAGCTACTCTTGCTTCTTCTGCTACTTCTTTTGCTTCACGTACATATTCTCTTCTTCGATCTTCGGTAAGTTCTGGAATAGTTAAAATAATAATTTCACCATTATTGGTGGGTGTAATTCCAATATTTGCTTCATTAATGGCTCTTTCAATGTCTTTTAACGTATTTCTATCAAAAGGTTTAATCATTAGTTGTCTTGCTTCTGGAACGGTAATATTGGCCAAACTTTGGATGGAAGAAGGTGTTCCGTAATAAGGAACTAAAATTCCGTTTAACATTGCTGGATTTGCTCTTCCTGCTCTAATATTTATTAATTTATTTTCTAAAGCAATGATTGCCTTATTCATCTTTTCTTCTATATTCATATTTTCTCCTTATTTATTTAATATTATATTATCATTATAATCTACTGTATTTGTTTTTACAATATACTTCATAATTAAATCTCCAAATTCATCTATATAAATAACGTAAGTCGCTTGTTCTTTTAATAAATTCATTGTCTCTTCTATTTTTATATTTTGGTCTTCTTCTAAAGTAGTTTGATTTTCATTTAAGTGCGATTTAACAAGTTCTATTGCATTTGTGTAGTTTGTATTATATTTAGAAAGTAAATCAGAAAATGATAGTAGTTCTCCTGTTAAAACATTAAATGTATAAGATTTCATTTTCTGTATCGGACTTACTCCCTCTTTACAAGAATAGGAAGATTCACTAATAAAAAGGGTTATATATTCTTGATTGCTGTATACAGCATAATCTAGAAAATTAGTAGATTTTATATTATCTATATTTTCATCCTCACAAGTCGTATCATCAGAAGAATCAAGTGTAACCAAAGTCTTTTTTACTTCATTCACGTATTCTTTTATTTCTTTTGATACCTCTAGTGCCTCTGTACTCTCTAAATTTATTACTGGATATTTCGAAGTAATATTTAGTTCTTCACTAATCGTTTCTTGCTCCGTATAATAAATAAAATCTTTGTCTTTTTCCTTTTTATACTTATCACTGATAACTACTTCTTGCTTATCATTTACGCTTTTATTTTTTATTTTTTCTTGACTATTTTTATATAGTAAAAAAGACCCTCCAACAACAAGCAAAACAATAAATAAAAAGAACAAAGCAAAGCCTAAATAGTTATTATCATCCATCATTTTCACCACTTTCTTTTACATACTCTTTGATAGCTAAATCAATCGTTGCTTTCCATACATTTTTCTTAATATCTGTAAAGTATTCTTCTGGTGTCATTTCTCCTTTTAAGGTGCTGATTTCATTTTCAAAATAAAGAATTTCTCCATTTTTAATCATTGTTATTGTTGGAGCACTTATATCCATTTTCCCTTGATCATTTGGTACTAAGTATTCTTTTAATTTACGAACAATGCTATGATAGGTACTATTTTCTAAACTTCTATCCCTTTTAAAATCATAGTAATAAACTGTAGAAACATCATTTAACATCGCCATTTCATTTAAATAATCAGCGTAGTAATGACACCAAATATTACTAGAAAAACAATAAAAAATAATTCCTGATTTTCCATTTAAAATATCTAAGACTTCATTTTCATTTACATAAGTAAAAACATTATTTTTAGAAATATCATTGTATTCATTTGTAAAACGAATATTATCTGAAACTTCTACTGTATAATTTTTTGTTCCTAAATAAGCAAATAAGATAAGCATAACTACAAAACAAACAAACTTAATGAGATTTCTCCATTTTTTTCCTTTTTCTTTCATATACATCACTAAGTATATTATAGCATACAATATTTAAAACTACTCGAGAATAATCTAATGAAATGTAAACACATTTATTCTAATTCATTCTCCGAACTTTTTTCATTCTTATATTTTTCTTTTCCTTTTTTATAATTAATAATAAAATAAACCTGATATAATAGACAAAGTAAAACTAAAATACTTACTGGCCAATACAAAATACCCATCATTAAAAGTACAATAAAGAAGGTTTTAACCGCTACCATCCCATGAATACAGATTAATGCACATAATACCCAAATTTCCCGAAGTATAATAGGAATCAGAAAGATTAAAGTAAATATTTCAACAATCAGCATTGACTTAGGAACTTTTTTTCCTTAACTTTTTTTTCCATACCAATCAACTCAAACTTTCTTGTTAAAATTATAACAATAAATTTTCTAAAAAAAAAGACACTTGTAAAACAAATGTCTAATTAGTTCCATTCACTTGATTCATTACTTCTTCGGCAAAGTTATCTGTTCTTTTTTCCATTCCTTCTCCAACTTCATAACGAATCATTTTTTTAATTTCTCCACCACTGTTAGTTACGTAAGTATTAACACTTATATCTCCATCTTTAATGAAAGCTTGTTCAGCAAGACATATTTCTTTATAAAACTTCTTAATTCTACCTTCTACCATTTTTTCTGCTATATCTGCTGGTTTTCCTTCATTCATTGATTGTTCTTTTAGAACTTCACGTTCACGCGCTACTACATCCTCTGGAACATCACTTATAAATACATAACGTGGTGCCATAGCTGCAGCTTGCATAGCGACATCTTTAGCAATTTCTTCGTTTGCTCCTCTAAGTACAGTTAAGACAGCTATTTTACCACCCATGTGTAAATAAGAACCGAATACTTCCTCACTAGATTTTTCAACAACTTCTATTCTACGAAGAGATAATTTTTCACCAATTTTAGCCGTTTTAGCAATAATTAAATCTTCAACAGTACCTTCTTCAACAGATAGTTTTAAAACTTCATCTAACGTTGTAGCAGTACTATTTAAAACAGCATTTCCAATGGTATCAATCATACTCGTAAACTCTTCATTTTTACTAACGAAGTCTGTTTCTGAATTTACTTCTAAAATGACAGCTTTATCAGCACTTACATAAATATTTGCAAGTCCTTCCGCAGCAATACGAGATCCTTTTTTCTCAGCCTTAGCAATACCTTT
This sequence comes from uncultured Muribaculaceae bacterium, assembly GCA_964430695.1. Taxonomy (GTDB): domain Bacteria; phylum Bacillota_I; class Bacilli_A; order RF39; family UBA660; genus MGBC108787. Next base: position 7,047 of record CAYSFO010000041.1, read on the forward strand.
TTCTCTTAAATAATCCATAGCGGCATCAATATCACCATTGCATTCTGCTAAAGCTTTTTTACAATCCATCATTCCAGCGCCGCTTTTTTCACGTAAATCTTTTACTAAACTTGCAGTAACTTCCATAATGCACACTCCTTTTCTATTATTTTAAATTGCTTATAAGTTCATCTTTTTTCATTGTAGAATATCCTTTTAAGCCTTGTTCTTTTGCAATGACTTTTAATTCAGCCAAAGTCATTTTACTATAATCTTTTTTCTCTTCCTTTTTAGGAGATTTTTTTTCTACTTTTTCTGCTTGTTCTTCTTTTTTTGCAGTTGTTTTCTTTTCAACTTTTTCTTCTTTTGTTTCCTTTTCTTCTTCAGAAGCACTCTCTTCTACAGCAGAATTTTCTACCTTTTTTGCTTTCTCTTCTATAGATTCACTTGGCATAATTTCTTTCATATCTGCTTTTTTATTTTTATCTTCTTCTGTTACGTAATCAACCATTTCTAAATTACGAGATTCGCAGATTGCATTATTTAAAACTCCTACAACGACTTTAACAGCACGAACAGCATCATCATTTGCAGGAATGACATAATCTACATCATCTGGGTCACAATTTGTATCCACTAAACCAAATACGGGAATATTTAATTTTCTCGCTTCACGAATAGCATTGATTTCCTTTTTAGGATCCACAATAATAATTGCTTGTGGTAATTTATACATTTCACGAATACCACATAAAACACGATTTAATTTATCATACTCTTTTTGAAGTCCAATTACTTCTTTTTTAGGTAAGACAGCAAAAATGCCTTCTTTTTCCATGTTTTCAATTTCTTCAAGTCTTTTAACTCTTCTTCTAATGGTTCTGAAATTTGTTAATGTTCCACCTAACCATCTTTCGCATACATAGTAACTATTACTACGAATTGCTTCTTCTTTGCAAACTTCACTCGCTTGCTTTTTGGTACCTACAAAAAGAAAAGTTCCACCATTATCAGCGATTGCTTTAATCTCTTTATAAGCTTCCTCTAATTTTTCTACTGTTTTTGCTAAATCAATGATATGTATTTCATCTCTTGCAGCAAAAATATATTGTTTCATCTTTGGATTCCATCTTTTTGTTTGATGTCCAAAATGAACTCCTGCTTCTAATAAATAACTCATAGAAACAACGGCCATAAAAAATTCCTCCTTCGTTTTAACATCTGCTTTAGATCAACTTTCCTTCATCACCTCTTCGGCACTCGACAAAGAAAATACTTAAAACATGTTTATTTGCTAACTTTTTAGCCAATAGTATTTTAGCAAAAATACTCTTACTTAACAAGTATTTTTTATATAAAATCTTTTCATTTACTAAAAATATGTTTTGTAATGTAGAAAAATGATTAATGAACTTTATTTATGACATGCCTATTTTTTTCAAATAAAATACTTCAAAAAAACTTGCATATTGTTTAAAATGTGTTATATTATATTTAAAAAGAGCAATCGTGTCTCAATGTGGATGCGGTTAGCTCTTTTTTATTTTCTTTTATAAATTGCTATTAATTTATTATTTTTCTTGATAATCATTATATCTAACCAATTTCTATTTTTCATATTATATATTCTTGTCACTTGATTTAATATTTCCACGATAGATAATGGACAACTTGAAATATCAATAATAAAATTTTTTGCTTGCGCTTTATTTCCTTTTATTAAACTATCTACAACTCTTTTACCACTCCCTGAAATACTTTTTAAATCAAAATATTCTCCATTATATAAATAATCTGGAGTTTTAATATTCTGGGGATAATTTATTCTAGGAAGCAAAAATAATTCACCACCAAAAGTATTTTCTAACCAGATTGCAACTTCTTTTTCTTTTTTGCTATAATCTAAAACAACACTTTTATTATCCACATAATATTTTACTTTATCTTTATTCTTAAAATATCTAGCTTCCAATACTGGATGACTATTTGGAGTTGCATTATTTAGCCAATTTTTTGTAATATCAATATATTGTTTTGTAGAATCTGCCATAAAAGTCAACTCTTCTCTAAAAAAGTTGCTTTTTAAACTAACATGACATTTCTAAAATATTTGTCGAATCAAATACCAACACAATTAGTCTTGACAATCCACATTTATCAATTATTATAGTACTTATTTAAGGAGCCAAAAATATGGGAATTAATATAAAACAACAATATGGAAAAGAAACGAGCTTAGAGTGTTGCTATGATTTTCTTTGCAGTCATCCAGAAGATACTATAGAAGATATTCGCAAAAGATTTTATTACCATAAAGCTTTTGCAAACAATTACAATTATATAATTTACCAATATTACTATAATTATAATGGAGATGCAGATGATTATGAATTTCGCAAAACACAAGAAAGAGAATATGCAAAACTTTATACTCTACAAAGACTTACCTATGATTGTTATCTTGCTATCCTTTTACATCGATTAAACCCAGAACAATTTAAACATATTATTACGGGATTATGTAGTTATTTTAATTGCAGTGATGCAAAAATTTCTGTTCCACTTAAAGATATAATAAAACAGGAAAAAACAGAATATACTTTAACCAAAGAACAATATATCGGAAAATTAGAATCAACCCTTCATCCTTCCACTAATGTTGGAGATTATAGTGTCACACCAAGTTTAGGAAGTGTAATTGAAATAGAAAAAGAAATTATTAAGCCTAACGAAGAAATCATTTGTTTACGAAGAGAAAAAAAGATAACTTATGGAGATTTAAAGATATTTGAATAATCATACTCAATATCACTTAAATAGTTTCATCTTTTTAAGTGTATAAATCACGATATTAATAAAAAAGCTGATTGCAAATAACATATAGTAAAAATAATTTAATTTTAAAATACGACTACACACAATAATTATAACGAGTGCTAAGATATGTAATAAAAATAGTAATAATTTATTTTCTGAAAACACTTTTTTTATATTTACAATATGCATATTATCTTCATATAGTCGATTCACAAAAAAATATAGATTCATTGTTGCAAATAACATTTCGATAACAAATATTTTATTAAATTTTGAAAAATAAATGAATAGACAAATTAAAATAATACTATCAAATCGAAAAAGGGAAAATATACTTTTATGATCTAAATCAATCAATGTTTTAAATATATTTATTGAATAATAAAATACCCAAGGTATGATTGATAAATAGATAATAATACGATTCATCTTCATCACCTATAAAAAGTATATCATGAAATCACTTGATTTAAATCTTTTTTAATTATTTAATAAGTAAGTTCCCAGAATATTTATGATAATATTTTCTTTTAAAAGCACTTAATAAATGTTTATCATAAAATCCTCGAATCGATATGACTACTCTATTTATACCATAATCATCTAAAATCCGGAAAAGTCTTCTTTCTATACTTGTTATTGTCTCTAAATTAATATCTTTTGTAACATCTACATATAATGTTTCATTTCTATAATATAATTCCATAATTATCACCTAATGATAGCATAACAAAAAGAAAGATAACTTTCTTTCTTTTCGACATGATATACCCAAATATGTGGTTGTTTATTGATTTTCAAAAGTCAAGATAACACCCAAGGTTTAGCTTTCGTTCCAGATCCAGAGGATGCAGAGACTCCAGATTTAAGAGTGACGATAGGGCGTATTGCATTACTACTGTCGCTGCTCTTAAAACTATAATTCTGATAGGTATATATGCCGGAGATTAGGAATGCACCGAGTTCCGGATTCGAATCAACGTAACGCCCATGCCAGAAGTAGATATTGGAAGAGTTATAGCCATACTGGCGAGCAGCAAGCCAGTATGATGTTGCAGTCGTTGTCGCAGTTACTTTATTTGCTACTAATGTGCCTAATGCATTTTTTACTAAATTTGTATCCGATGCATATAATGTGTCTCCTCCACCTAACGTTTCATATTGATTTCCATGTTCATCTGTTTTCGTTGTCCATGGCGCAGGATTTGTAAATTTTGATGTGTCTGTTATAAATTCTGTTTGGCCATTGTATCCCATATGTTTTGTTGTTAACGTATAGTTATAGTTTGCATATAGACTTGCTATAATATTTAATGCTCCTACGAAATTTAAGTATCCTGTTTGACCATTAAAATAAACAGCTGTACTTGATACATATTCTGACACCATTTCGATGGTTCCATCATTATTAATTCGGATAATTCTCCATAATTTTAGTTCGCTTGGTTTGATGGTTTGGGCACTTGTATATCCTGTAAGCCCTGTTGGTATTGCATAGGTAGCTATCGTTGGTGTCATTTGTACATACTCTCCCACTTTGGCTGTTGCTGCAAGACCTGTTTTCGTTGTTGCCGTTGTATCTCCTACACATCCTTTGGTTCCTTTTACTCCAAATATGGTTACACCACACGCTATATTACCTGCTTTTAGATTACTATCTCCTTTGATAATTTGATTTTCACTTAAATATTGTCCTGCAGATATGATTTGATTACTTGTTCCTGGTGTATACGTAGCAGAAGATTTACTTGGGATTGTTCCTACCACTAGTTTGCCTTTGTAATACGTTTGATAGCCAGATAGTACTTTTGTTTCATCTGCATCTCCACTTAAACATATATTTAAGTTCTCATTTAATTCATCTAATGCTTCTGTTACATTTCCTTCTCCATATAATACATTATCACTTGTTATGGCTTTTACTTCTGAAGTCATAAATAGAATGAATAAAATCACTATAATTGTTATTCGTTTTTTGTTTTGGCTAAACCGTTTTAGTCTCTCTGGGTTCCTATCTAATGTACCCCCCCCCCAGACGACTTTTTCTGGTTGGGAGGTTTTGTTTCATTTTTTTCATTTTCTTTTCCTCCTC
>CAYSFO010000042.1:0-10781 GCA_964430695.1 uncultured Muribaculaceae bacterium
AAGGCGTGGGACTGCAACTCCCTGATCGTTGGTTCAAATCCGACTAGGCCCTCCATGTTAAAAATATCTGAACTTTTATAGTTCGGTTTTTTGTTTTTTAATCATTTACTGAAAAGTAATCAACTAATACTTTAAGTATAATCCTGATTAGTGAGAAAAAGTTTATAGAATTTTTACAAAACAAATTCTTCTCTAATGATAAATATGATGACTTCATTAATGATTTATATGGTGAGGATTTGCTTGATGATAATGAAATTGATATAATACAAAATAATAAAAATTACGAAAAAAATGATGATTTTGAACGATAATTATGTTAAATTAATAAGTAATTAAGGAGGTTTTAAAAATGAGAAGAAAACTAAATATGAATGGAGATCAATATCGTGATTTATTAAAGAGGTTGAATAAAGGAATCTATAAATATGCAGAACATCAAGGAATAGACTTAAATAATGAAGAAAAGTTAATTGAAGCTTGTAATGCTATGAAAAAAATAGAATTAGGAAAGGAAGCTACAGAGATTCTTCTAGATGGTATTATGCATTATGATGTTGGAGATCAACGCGTTTTGAAATTTATTGATTTAGAAGGAATTTCTTTTGCTGATAGAGGGGTTCGTAGAGTTGATTTTCGTGGTACGAATGCGAATGTAGATCCTCAGACAGTGGAAGATAAAAATATAGAAGGAGCGAACTTTGAAGGAATTGATATGAGTGATAAATGCTTTGATGGATGCGTAATTTGTCATACCAATTTAAGTTACACAAACGCAACAATTAATCCTCAAAAAGTTTATGATAAAGACTTATCAGAGACAAAATGTGATGGGCTTGATTTATCCAATGCAGATTTTACGAATGTTTGTATAGCAGGAGCAAGTTTTAAGAATGCTAAAATCAATTTAGATCCTCAAACTGTTTTTGGTAAAAATTTAGAAGGAACGAATTTAGAAAACGTAGATATGAGTGGAAAAGATTTTAATGGTTGTGAAATTCGCTATTGTAATTTAACAAATACCAATGTAGTTTTAGATTTAGATTACTTAAATGTTGATGCATTATGGGGATGTAAGTTACAAGGAACAACACTTCTAGTCGGAGAAGATTTTAATAGAGAACAATTAGAAAAACAACATGTTAAGTTGGGGCAAGTTAGAATAAATGATTATACATTGGTAAAGCAAAGAATTAAATCTATATTTGAAACAGTAAATAACCAATAGTTTCTGCAAAAAATTTGTAAAGTTTTGCAGAACTTTTGAAGTTAAAGTTAAATTATTTTTGTTCAAAATTCATAATTTTGTTATGTAATAGAATTGAAATTGATATATAATTATTAATTCCTAATTTGTGATAAAAGGTTTGAAATAACGTAACCACTCGCTTTAGATTGATTAGGAAACTCGAACTTTTAAATTTTTTTACTAGTTCGAGTTTTATAATTCTAAAATTTGTGTTATGATAATTCTTAATTTTAAATTGGATTATGTCAATTTATAAATACATTTACATACTGACTTGAGCAATAAACTAATAGTAAATAACTTAAAATAGGTGAGGTTTTGATTATGGAAAAAAATAAATATAGTTCAAAGCGATTGGAAGAAATATTAGATGAAGTAAGAGTTTGTACTCTACTCTATGTGACCAAAAACGGGAAAATAGATTGTCTTAGTGCAGAAGAGTATTTAACATGGATAAATCAGTATTCAAAGTATTGCATACCAGAAATGGCAGAAAGTTGGAAAGAAAATATAAGAAAGATTATATATAGCCCTTTAGTCCCTAAACCAAAGCATCAAGACAATTCAAGTGTAAAAGAATTGATTAGAAATAATGATATTGCAATTATTGATAATTTATATAATTTTATGGATGCTGGTAGAATAATGAAAACTTATGATGATACAAAATCTTGGGAAGAAGTTGATAAAGTAGTGAAAGAACAAGGGCATAGCGGATGGACTTTGTCAGGATTATTAAATATAATGATTCAATATTCTTTAATAGGTGTAGATTTTGTAGATAGATATGATCCTGGTAGAATCAACAGAGACAAAGATTTCAAAAAAGTATATGATATATCCAAAAGTTATGTAGAAAACAGAACAGAACTTAACCAAAGACTTGTTTTTGCTCTTTCTAAAAAAGGAAATTAAAAGTTATTGTACTTTCTCCTGTTTAAATATATAAGTATCAATTTCAAAAAGAAGTTGGTACTTTTTTAATAATAAAAATTTGTAAAATCTATGATATAATACTTACCACAAAAGAGGTGCGTATTAATGGCAAATGAGTTAGAAACAGTAAATAATGATTTAACAATTGAAAAATATACAATTGTTTCTTTAGAAAAATTAGATAACAATTATATTCATATTATAGGAGAAAGAGGATATAGTGGAATTATAAAAGTTGATGTTGTTACCAATGGAGTTTTCACATTTGATTTTAGTACTTTTTCTAGAGTTGAAAAAATTATTGCTTATGGTGGAATTGATTATTTAATTGTAAAAAAAGGAGGAAGGTCTTTTTTAATATCTTTAAATGATGGGAAAAGATTAATTGAAAGAGCAAAAGATATAAAATATATAGATGATGGATTATTTGGTATTAGTGACAAAGAAAGTTTTTCCCCTGAAAAAGTTTTTGATGTAAAAACAAACGACTATATTCCATTTCCTGAGAATATGATTTTTGATAGTTATGAAGATGGATTTTTAATATTACAAGAAAGTGATAAAGAATCTCATAAAAAGCATAAAGAAATGGTAATAGATAGAAGTGGAAAAATTATTATTTCAAAAATGGAGGGGTACATTAGAATTATTAATCACACTAAATTTATATGTGATAATATGATTAATTGCATGATAATTGATTTTAATCAAAAAGTTATTGTTCAAGACGCAGATTTAATTATGCCATTAACAGGTGAAAAAATTATAATATTAAAAGATAAAGAATTATTTGTTTTAAACGGCGCATTTGAAGTTATGAAAACCTATATAATTGGAGAAACAAAACGTCCTTGGTATGTTGCAGTTCATAGTGAAGAATGCATTGCAATGACTTTTAAAAAGAAAGTAAGAAATAAAAATCTGGATCAAGATACAGAAAAAGATATCACAGTTATTGTAAATACTGAAACAGATACTGTAATTAAAGTGGATTTTCTTCCTAGTATGAGCCCTTATGAAGTATTTACAATTATAGGGGATAATCGCAAACGAGGATTAATGAACATAAAAGGGGAAATAATTCTTAATATTGAATATGATAATATTAAAGAACTAAATGATACTAAAAAGAAATACTTTTTTCTTACAAAAGGTGAGGAACATTATATTTTTAATTCAGAAACTAAATCTAAAAAGAGAGTTTCATATACGGAAATGGAAGAATTTAGAGATGGTTTAGCGAGGGGGTATACTCCAGAACCAAAAAATTACCAATTAATTGATGAAGAGTTAAATGTTATATTTAATTTAGAATACATGGGTCATAGTAGATATTTCTACAAAAATGGTATTCTATGCTATCATTCTGGCAGTTGGATAAATGAATATGATGCTTACACGATTATTACGCAATCTGGAGAAACGTTAATGCCATCAAGAAAATGTCGAGTCAAAAGAAATGGATTTGATCTATTAGAAATTAATGAAGAAACGGGTAGAAAAGTTTTATTTAATATGAATAATGGACAGTTTACGCAATTAGAAATAAATGTTCCTGTTATAGAGACAGAAAATGGGGAAAAATATGATTTTAGCAGATTGCCTATTCAACAGTTTCTTTTAAATGCTCAAGCAGCTTTATTATCACCCGAAAATTCAGAAGGTATTAAAAGGGTATTATTAAAACCACAAAATAATGCAAATCCACAAAATTAGAAAGAATGTAATTGTTGCTAATTTAGTGTAACTTTATCTAGTAATATTATAATTTGATATTTTGAATTTTTTTAGTTATATTTAATTTATTTAGTGATGGATGACTTAAAAAAACGGAAAAACTAAGAGGTTTTGTCGAAAAAAGTATTAATCCCTTTAAAGAAATATTTAAATAGCAAAATATATCTTACAATTTTTAAAAAGTGTTTAAAAATGTATTGCAAAGATATGCTTTTTTTGGTAACATGTTTATTGTAAGGAGGACATAGAAAGATGGAAAAGAAGAATACAATATTATTAACCGTGATTGCAATTGCAACATTATTAGTAGCAGTAGTTGGTGCAACATTTGCATACTTTACTGCATCAGTTACAACTGATCCAAAAAGTGACAATACTCCAACTGCAATAACCACACAAACTTTGGTTAGCGCAGTTATGAAATCTGGAGATAATGTGTCATCACAAGATGCATTACCTGGATTCAAAGCTGTTAGATCTGTAGAAATTACAGGTAGTGGTTCAGAAAATGCTTTACCTATTAATACACAAATTGTGTTGACACCAAGTATTGCTGGTTTTGAAGGAAATGTAAAATACAAAGTATATAAAATTGCCGCAATTAATGTTGATGAAGAAGAAAGTGGTGTTAAAGGCGTTACATGTACAAATCAAGTGGAGACTGGGACTGCAACAATTCCTGCAGAGGATGAAGGTGGTGCTGATCGTACTGTGGTAACACATTTTATGACACCAACATGTGATTATGGTGATGCTGTGCCAGTAGATGCTAATCTTGTTTCTGGAGAGGGGACATTCGTTAATGGTCAAGATGTAACAATAGATATAGAGGTTTCCTATAATACGGAAGAAACTTATTATATTGAAGTTGAATATGAAGATACTAATGCTGAACAGGATCAACAAGGAAAAAACTTTAAAATAGGTATTAGATATCAAGAAGTTAGTAAAACTACTAACAATGATGTTGCTCAATAAATTTATAATCGAAAACTCTACCAATATGGTAGTTTTTTTATTGCTCAAAAAATATCTATATGCTATACTAAAATTATAGTAAGGAGTGTAATTCTTATGGATGAAAAAGAAAACAATATAAATGATGATTATCAAGAGCAATATGATATTTTAATTGCTGAGGAAAAAAAGAAACAAAATAAAAGAGATTTTTGGATTAAGTTTTTTTGCTTAGTGATTGTTTTTTTGTCAGTGTTTGGGGCAACTTATTCTTATTACAAAGTCTTTGTTAGTGAGAACAGTAATATAAATGTTGATACGAACGGGGATGGAATTCCTGATTTAAACATTGATACAAATGGTGACGGCAAGTGTGATGTTAATTGTGATATAGACGATGATGGCAAACCGGATTTGAATATTAGTTATAACATAAAACAGAATTTAGCTATTTTTAATATTGACATGGACGGTGATGGAAAGCCAGATGTGAATCTAATGAATCAAGATACAAATCGTGATGGCAAATGTGATTTAAACTGTGATTTAAATAAGGATGGCTATCCAGATTTGAATATTGATATGAATGGCGATGGCAAACCAGATATAAATATTGATATTGATGGTGATGGAAAGCCAGATTTAAATATTGATACAAATGGTGACGGTAAACCAAATTTAAATATTGATACTGATGGCGATGGGAAAGCCGATGTTAATGTTGATACAAATGGCGATGGCAAACCCGATTTAAATATCGATTATGATGGGGATAATAAGCCAGATTATAATATTGATACAGATGGCGACGGCAAACCGGATAAGAATTTAATAAATCAGGATACGAATGGTGATGGCGTTTGTGATTTAAACTGTGATACCGATGGTGATGGAATTCCAGATTTAAATATTGATACAAATGGTGATGGAAAGCCAGATATCAATATTGATACTGATGGAGATGGTAAACCAGATATCAATATAGACACAGATGGTGACGGTAAACCAGATATCAATATTGATATTGATGGCGATGGCAAACCAGATTTTAATATTGATATCGATGGTGACGGCAAACCGGATAAGAATTTAATAAATCAAGATACGAATGGTGACGGAATTTGTGATTTAAATTGCGATACCGATGGTGACGGAAAGCCAGATAAAAATATCGATACTGATGGCGACGGCAAACCCGATTTAAATATTGATAAAGATGGAGATGGACGTTGTGATTTAAACTGTGATACCGATGGTGATGGAAAGCCAGATAAAAATATCGATTCTACTGGAGATGGTGTATGTAACGTTAATTGTGATACAAACACAGGAACAATCCCGGGAAATAATGATGAACCGACTGTGGATCCAGAGCCAGGTAATAACGAAGACCCAAATCCAGGTAATAGTGGTGGTAATACGGGGAATAAAGATCCACTTCTTGAGATTCAACCAAGCGATGAAGATGCTGTTTTATATGTAAGCTATATAAAAAATGTACAAGCAACTATTCTTCCTGGATGGTCAGGGACGCAAAGTTTTACAATTTCAAATCAATCAAATCAACCTATGCGATTTAATGTGAATTGGGTTGGGGTTAAAAATAATTTTCAAATAGAAAACAGTTTTACCTATACTATTAAAAGAAATGGAATTGCTGAAGGAACTTATTCTATCCCTAAAAATGATTCTAAATTATTAAATGCAGTTCTTATTCCGGCAAAAACAACTTATTCTTATGAAATTGTATATACGTTCCACGACTTAAATAAAAATCAAAATGTAGACCAAGGGAAAACGTTTAGTGCAAAACTTACTGCAAGTATTGTTCAGGAAAACTCATCCAAATAGGTTGAGTTTTTTTCTTGTATTTTTCTTTATCCTATCTTATAATTAAATAGAATAGAAAGGGCATGCGATATGAAGTCAAAAGAGAACTATAGCGGTTTTAAAGGTGCACTCAAATTTATTGCCAACGTTGTTTCTTGGACGGCATTAATTATATTAATATTGTTAGCCTTATTTTTAGCATATTATACAATTAGTAATAAAATATATGAAAAAAGAGGAGAAAATTTTGAACCTTTTTTATCTTTGTATACTATCATTAGTCCTAGTATGACTCCTAATATTAATGTTTGGGATGTGGTAGTTTCGAAGAAAGTGAATTCTTCAAAAGAAATAAAAGTAGGAGATGTTATTACTTTTATTTCTTCCAGTTCTATTTCTAAAGGAATGACTGTTACCCATCGTGTTGTAGAAGTTCTTGAAACAGAAAATGGTGTAGCATATAAAACAAAAGGGGATAATAATTTAAGTCCAGATAGTGCTCCTGCTGAATATGATAAAGTGATTGGTAAAGTTATTTTGCGTATTCCGCAATTAGGTCGTATACAAGATTTTTTAGGGACTAAGGGTGGATGGTTAATTGCTATTGTCATTCCAGCTTTATTCATTATTATTTCTGATATTTTAAAAATATTTAAGTTAACTGGTGTTAAAAATAAAATTGAAAAGATAAATGAAAATGATATTAGAATAAAGAAAGAACAAGCACATAATGAAGAAGTTCGAAAAGAAATTATTAAGAAACGTTTAAAAATTGATAAAAATCAAAATGAACCTGATCCAATTATTACGAAAAAAATGACAAGAATTGTAGTTGCTTCCAAATCTCCAATAAGTCATTCTGTTCCTGATGGGACTTCAAAAATTTCTGGAATTTCAAAAAATGAAAAAAATAGTTAAAAAAATTTGAGTTATAGCATTTTTAGTGTATAATAGATAGCACTGGGGGAAAGATATTGTTATGAAAACGATAAATGATATAAATCAGTTAATTTTAAAAAAAGTGGTAGAAATTTTATTTGTAGCTTCTTTTGTTTTTTTCTCTGTATATTTGTGGATGGATTCTGAAAAACAAAATATGTTTGCAACAGCAGCTGCTTACTCCAATTCAAATTATACTAGTTTAAGTATAGAAAATCCTATTGACTATTCTATGTATCCTATGAGTGATGAATATGCAATCTCTCATCTTGATCCTTGTAATATTAAAGTGATGAATGATACATTAACTGCAGAAAATTATACTTTGTATTTAAAAATAGATAAAATTTCTACACTAAATTATCATTATCTTCACATAGCTATAGATGATAATGTATATAATTTAGAAAATTTAATATCGAAAGAAGAAAATAATAATTATTATTTTATTTTAGATAAAAATAGTATTGTTGGAGCAACTAAAAACTATGAGGTTAAATTATGGTTAAATGAAATTGCCGGAAATGATATGCAAAACAAACAATTAATTATGTCGTTTGAAATTGCGAATGAGGTTACTAAAATGTAACTTTTTTATTTTGTAATAAAAATAGTAAATAATTTTAGAATATTTTGAAATTGGTTAAATAACTTTATAAGAATATAAATAAGGTAAATATATGTTAAGTCTTTACCTTCATAATAAAATGAGTATAATAACTAATAGTGTGAGTAGTATTGTTTAATATAATTTAGTTCACAAATTAGCAGAAGAGGAGGTTTTAATGATAAAAGATAGAAAAAACGTAATAGAGTTATCAAATGATTTTAATAAAAATAAAGGAGCAGACATTATAGAGGTTGCACAATATTTTACAGAATTAGGATCTATGAAAGTAAGAAAACTACAGATTTTATGCTTTTATGCACAAGCATGGTATTTGGTACATAATGGAGCGAGATTTATTGATTCGGATTTTCAAGCTTGGGCACATGGACCAACCTCTAAAAAATTACATGATTATTACGAAGAATGGGGTCAATTAGAAATGCCTCGAATGAATTTTGAACATTTTTTAACTCTTACAGATTATCAAAAAGCTTGGATTCATGTTATATATGACACATATAAAGATTATTCAGCAAAAGCCTTAGAAACTTTATCCAAAAGTGAAGAACCCTATATAATAGCTAGAAATGGTTTACCTGATGGAGAACCTTGTTGGAATGTAATAAGAGATGAATTAATGGCAAGATATTATAAAACTTTGTTGGGTTTAAAGGAAGAACCAGGAAAAATGGGGAGGATTTTAGAGTTTCCTACTAAAAAAAAATAAAAAGAGATTTAAGTTTAATATTACATTTTTATAATATAAAATTAAACTTAATACTAAAATTTAAAAATAGAATTTGTGACTTTTTCTCTTTCAAATCTATAAAAAAATTAATAGTTGTGTTATAATAATCAGAAAGAAGGGGGAATAATAAAAATGAAAGAAATAGAATTATATAAAGAAAAAACTTTTGAGGATATTAAATATATTGATGAATATGGTAATGAGTACTGGCTAGCTCGTGAATTACAAAAAGTATTGAAATATAAAGATTGGAGAAATTTTAAAAGTAAAAAATAAAGCGATTATATCGGCTAAAAATAGTACTAATATAAATGAAGATTGGGTTGTTGAAGTCAACAAGCCAATAAAAACTGGTAAAGGTAAAGAAGAATTAGTTAGAGATTATAAATTATCGCGATATATATGTTATTTAATAGTTCAAAATGCAGATCCAAATAGAGAAGTTGTTGCTTTAGGTCAAACCTATTTTGTAGTACAAACTAGAAAACAAGAGTTAGCTGAAAAAGAATATAGTATGTTAACTGAAGATGAAAAAAGATTTTATCAAAGAAACTTAACTAAAAAAGGAAATTATTCGCTAAATCAAGATGCTAAGAATACAGGAGTTAAAAATTTTGATCGATTTCATAACTCAGGATACAGAGGTTTATATAATGGAGAAACAGCAGATGATATTGCTAAAAGTCTAATTTTTTTCGGCATAATTCTTTCATAATAAAGAAGTAATAATCCCTTTTGTTTTTCGGATTAGTTTTTTGAATAATTATGAAATTATAAAAAGATATGATACAATATATGCGAAATTTAATCAGTAAGGGGAAAATTGATGATAATAGGGATAACAGGAAAAAGTGGAAGTGGAAAGTCTACAGTTGCAAAATTTTTGAAATCAAAATTAAATAATGCATATATAATAGCCGTAGATAAAATTGTTATTAGTTTAATTATGTTACAAAGAGAATTCTTGATATGTTTATTTGGGGAAAACATAATTAAAAACAATAAAATAGATACGATTTTATTTACAGAGTATCCTGAAAAAACAAAAGTAATATTTGAAATAATAAACGAAGATTTAAAAAAAATACTATTTAAAGAAATAAAAGAACAATTAAAAAATTATAATTATATTTTAGTTGATTTTTTTCGATTACCAATTCTAAAAGAAGTGTGGAATCTTTGTGATTATCATATTTTAGTACAGGAAATAAGTGATAAAAAAAGATATGAAAATATTTTGACAAGATATAATAATAGTAAAAAAACTGCAATAAGAAAAATCGATGAAGAATTTAGATTAAGAGATTATCACAATCCGAATTACGATGATTTTGTATATGATTTTAATATAATAAACAAATATGACGAAATGTTAATAAATGAAGTGGAAATAATTGCTCATAATATAATAGAGGGTGAAATGAACAGAACATAATAATAAAGATTGGAGGTCAAAATGTTCAATTTAGTATCAAAATATACACCAAGTGGTGACCAACCAGAAGCTATAAATAAATTAGTTGATGGAATAAATAATGGTAAAAAAGAACAAGTACTACTTGGAGCAACAGGAACAGGAAAAACGTTTACAATTGCAAATGTTATTGAAAGAGTGAATAAACCAACACTTGTTTTAGCACATAACAAAACTTTAGCAGGACAATTATATAGTGAGTTAAAAGAGTTGTTTCCAAATAACCATGTTGAGTATTTTGTTTCGTAGTATGATATGGATTGAAAAAGCCTTATTTTTAGGGGTTTTTAGTAGTATTTAA
>CAYSFO010000043.1:0-10560 GCA_964430695.1 uncultured Muribaculaceae bacterium
TGTTAAATTGATTTCTAAATGAACTGGTCCATCTTCTTTTTGAGAAATGAATGGTAGACTAATTTGGGTAGAAGTCATACCAGATAAATCTTTTTTGGCTTTTTCGGCTGCGTCTTTAAGTCGTTGCATTGCCATTTTGTCTTTGGATAAATCAATACCATCGCTCTTTTTAAATTCATCAACTAAGAAGTCAATAATACGATTATCAAAGTCATCTCCACCTAGACGATTATTACCGCTAGTTGCTTTCACTTCGAATATTCCATCTCCAAGTTCAAGGATAGAAACATCGAAAGTTCCTCCACCTAAGTCATACACCAAAATGGTTTGTAATTTATCTTGTTTTTCAAGTCCATAAGCTAATGCAGCAGCCGTTGGTTCATTTACGATTCTTTCTACTTCCAATCCTGCAATTTTACCAGCATCTTTTGTTGCTTGACGTTCTGCATCATTAAAATAAGCTGGAACAGTAATAACTGCTTTTGTTACTTTGTCTCCTAAGAAAGCTTCTGCATCTTTCTTTAATTTCATTAATATTTTTGCACTAATTTCTTGAGGAGTGAATTTTTTACCATTAATCTCTACTTTTTCTTTTGTTCCCATCTTTCTTTTGATAGATGAAACTGTATTTTTATTGGTTACGGCTTGACGTTTTGCGTTTTCACCAACTAATTCTTCTCCATCCTCTTTAAACGCAACTACACTTGGAGTGGTTCTGTTTCCTTCTGCATTTGCAATAACAACAGGTTTACCTCCTTCTAAGTATGCTACACATGAATTTGTTGTACCTAAATCGATACCTATAATTTTTGCCATATTATAATCACCTTTCCTTTATTTATTCACTTACTTTGACCATGGCAGGTCTTAATAATTTATCTTTATACATATATCCTTTTTGAAGGATTTCTACTACTTTACCTTTTTCAACACCTTCTACTTTCGCCGTTAATACAGCTTCCATAAAGTTTGAATCAAAGTCTTTATTTAAGCAATCAATTTCTTTAATTTCTTTTTCGTTTAAAACATTTACAAATCCAGAATAAATCATTTTAAATCCACTCAAGAATTTTGATAATTCATCTTCTAAATCTGTATCATCCAATTTGATTGCTCTTTCAAAATTATCAATCGTTGGTAGAATTGCCTTAGCAAATTCTAAACCTTCATATTTATGAAGTTTACTAATTTCGTCTTCTAAACGCTTGCGCATATTTTGCATTTCTGCACTAATTCGAAGCACTTTATCTTGTAGAGCTGCATTTTCTGTTTTTAATACTTCTAGTTCTTTATTTCCTTTTATTTTTTTTACTTTCTCTTCTTTTTTTGGTTTCTCTTGTTCCATAACTTTTTCTTCTTGCTCTAATACTTCTGTTTCTTCATTCATTACTTATCATTCTCCTCTTCCTCATTTAATTCTTTTTGTAAATAGGATAGAAGTCCTACTACACGATCGTATTCCATTCTTTTAGGACCTACAATTGCAATCGTTCCCTCTTCACCATTTAATTTATATTTACTTTTTATGATGGTTATATTGGGGTCAAAATCATTTTCTTCTCCAATATATATTTTAATGTCGCCATCTTCTGCATCACTGTCAATTCTTTTGATGAAATCCTTATCTTCAAATTTACTCGCAAGTTTTTTGATTTCAAAAGCATCGTTATATTCTGGTTCATTAAATATTTTCGTTTTTCCACCGAAGTAAATATTTTGGCTTTTATTTAAAAAATCATTAAATGCATCGGCAAAGATATTATAAACTGTTTCATACTGCTTAATTTGTCTACTTATGATAGGTTTGATTTCAAATTCTAACCTTTTTGAAACTTCATTAATCGGTGTACCTACCAGCATTTTATTAATAATTTCGCTTGTTTTTACAATTTCATTAATTTCTGCTTCATTTTCAATTAGAAATTGTTTATTTTCTACTATCCCTTTATCCGTACAAACAAGAGCAACAATTTTTTTATTTTCTATCGGAATAATATTTACTTGTTTTAATGTATTTTCTTTCGAACTCTTTCCTAAAATAATACTTGTGTAATTCGTAAGTTCACTGATAATTTCTACTGTCTTGTTTATTGAATCACTTAATTCAAGTTCGTTATTTCTAAAAATAGTTTGTAGTTTTAAAACATCTTCTCCTGTTAATTCTTTTGGCTTCATTAGATTTTCTACATAATATTTATATCCCGCTTCACTAGGAATTCTTCCTGATGAGATGTGATTTTTTTCAATATACCCTAGATTTTCTAAAACGGCCATTTCATTTCGAATGGTTGCACTTGAACAATTAAATTTTTTACAAAGCGACTTCGAACCAATCGGCTTTACGGTTTTAATGTACGATTCTACAATAGCTTTTAAAATTTTATTTTGTCTTTCGTCCACTCGCATCACCTCTTTTAGCACTACTAATTCGTAATTGCTAACATCATTATAATAGTATGCTTAGCACTTGTCAATATATGAGTGCTAATTTTACAAAATTTTTGTGATAAGCTTGTAAAGTTGCTAATCAAATGCCTAATGATAGTTATTTCTCTTATTCTTATTCATTAATACACGAAAAGATAAAAAGGTTGTATTTCTATAAAATTGTGATAAACTTAAGTTGTAGAGCTTTAGGAACTCCTAATGCCTACCTATGTTGGTTGACATTTACTATTACTGTTTTTATAACAATAATAGTTGATGTCTTTTTTTGACCTTTCGAATTGAGAATGAATCCCAAAACCCCATGAACAAAATCGATTAAGATTTCTCTTAATACAACCATAGTTTCTCCTTTCTACGGGAGGTAAAAAGAATAATATGGTAGACATCAGAGTTCTAAAGCTCCGGTTATTTATAATAAACAATCTTTTATAAAAGTGAAAGGAAAAGAGGCCGTCAAAGTTCGACATTTTGACAAAGAAAAAGGAATAATTAATTCCTTAGTTTTAATGCTAATTCAATAAAGAATGCTTTTTCTCCTGTGTAAGATGTAAAAACGGTTTCAATTGCCATAGCTATTTTCTCATCTTCATAATGCGGATATTTTTCTTTTATTTTCTTTTTAAAAATATTCTCAATTACAATTAAGCTATTTAAAGCTTCTTCACTATCCGGATTTTTTCGATATTTATTCGCTAAGGTCACTAATATATCTGTCTCCATTTTGAAACGAACAGATAATTCCATACTGATTCCTTCATTTAAATCATAATTTAAGAAAGCATTATTTGTTATATTTTCAAGTTCCTCTGGAGATAAAACACTTCCATATAAAGCAGAATACTCATCATAAACTTGGGCTTTATACTGTAAAACTTTTGCATCTTGCAACCAATTTCTTTGCGTTTGTAGCTTCTCTTTTGTATTATTTCCTTTTTCCTGTTCTTCGGTTTTTATTCCTTTTTTTTGTTTTGCTTTTTTCTTTTTCTTAGAGCCACTATTAGTTCCTTGTCTAGATACATCACTTTTTTGCTCGGTTACTGCTTCTACTTTAACTTCTACTTCTTTTTTAGCAGAAACACTTTCTGTAGCGGTAACTTCTTCTATTTCCTCTTTCGTTTCTTCCTCTTGAGCAAAAGCTTGTTCTGTTTTTTCTTCTTTTGTATCTAGACTTGGATTATTTAGAGGAGGTTTTATTTTCATTTCATCTTGCTCTACTCTTTCTGCCTTTAGTTTACTAATTTCATTATTAATATCCATTAAAAGTATATATATTGGATCAAATTTAGCATTGTTTTTCTTCAGTTTGTTATAAGAGGCACTTAAAGATAAAGCTAGCTTATAGTTTTTACTATCTATAGCTTCTAAGGTTGTATCAGTATTGTAAAATTTTATTTCTGGAATTGTTTTGGTTGTTAAGATTTCTAATAAATCTTGCGTTAAAGATAAAATATAACGCTCTTTTTCACTTAATGATTGTTTTTCTTGTATTTTTTCTAAATAATTTTTTAATTTTCTATAATCTTTAGCTATTAATAATCCTAAAATGGCATTTCTCCTCTCAATTTGTCTTTTTGCCGCTTGATTTAATAGTACTTTTATAATTTTTCCTTTAATTGTCATTGCTCCTTGTTCTGTTATCCATTGATTGCATTGATAAAGGGCTAATTTGAATTTTTGATTTGAAGCAGATATCCTTAACATATTGCAAAGACAAGCATTATCAAATCTTTTATCTTTAAAGTCTTCATATGATAAATTTTTGGTGTATTCTTGAAATTGTTTTGGAATTTCTGTGATTAAGTTTAATAAATACAAATAAAAGTTAGTGTTAGACTTGCTTACTTCATTATCATTTTTATATAAATTTTTAAGATATTCAAAAGCTTTTTCATACTCTTTATTTTGAATACTCCTTAGTAGCAAATTCATACATGCTGCAGTATCCTTAGGATTCAATTTATAACAGACTTCAAAACAAGTGGTTGCTCTTTCAGGCTGGTTATGCATTATTAAATATTTTGCATATCCCACTAAATTATGAGTTGCAGAAAGAGAATAACTTCCTCTTTTCATTCTTTCTAAAGTACCATTTTCTACAAGTTTTGTTAAATCTTTTGAATTAAAACCACAATTATTTAATTCTTTTGTCGTTAATGCTTTTTCATCAATTACGGTTTCATACATTTTATATAAATTTTCTTCATTTATCATTCTTTTATTCCTTCCTTTAATACTTTCATATTAAGTACTCGTATGTCATGAAGTTTACTATTTCAAATAGGAAATACCTCTCTTTTATTTAAAATTGCTAATTATTATACCCCCCCCCCCCGAACAAAAAGTCAACAGCAAAAAATCATCAAAATAATGATATACAATACATGTTAACCCCCTTAGAAAAAGGAATAACTTGACGATCATCCAAAAAATTCATCAATTCAAGAAAAAATGAAGACAATAAAAAAGCAAATGGTATTTTTTAATGTCATTTACTTTTTTATTTTTCTTTTCAACCTTTTTTGTTTACACTATGTATTTTTAAAAGAATTTATCAATTAGTTTTATGTATTCTTTTATCACATTGCTTGTCTTACTTTTATACGCTGTTTCTTTTGCTACTTCTATATTATCTGTAATAATATTATCTACTTTCAAATCTATCATTTTTTGTATATTATCTTCATTATTTACTGTCCAAGCATATATTTCTTTTCCTTCATTGTGAATTCGACTCACTAAAGATTTTGTTATACTTGTTTCCTCAATACTAAAGGAATCTGCTGCTTTTAAAGATGTAATATTTCCATAAGCTAAACTCATTACATATACTGTTTTTTGACTCACATCCTGTTTTTTAACCTTTTCTAAAACTTCATAAACTTGTGATGTAATTACAGAGTCGTCTTTAAAATCATAAGCGTTGATTATATCAATCACACTTTTTTCAAAATCTACTTCGTGTCCTGTTGGTTTTAATTCAATATTTAGTTTTATATTATTCTTTTTTGCAAAATCAACTACATCTTCTAGTAAAGGAATCCGTTCTCCTTTAAAATCCTCACTAAAGAAGCTTCCTGCATCCAGTTTACTAATTTCTTCAAAATCTACTTCCCAAGTTTTTTTATCTAATCCTGTTGTTCTTTTTAAATTTGTATCATGAATGACAATAATCTTTCCATCACTCGTTTGTTGTACATCTAGTTCAATCCAGTCTGCTCCTAATTCTTTTGCACCTACAAACGCACTCATTGTATTTTCTGGGTATTTTATACTCGCCCCTCTATGTGCAGTTACTTCAACAGTTCTCGTGAATTCAATATTAAGATTATATTTTCCTTTATATAAACCATAAGTAAATATGGATCCAAAGAGGATAGCAATTATTATACTTATAGAAAAAACAACTTTCAAAATTTTATTGTTTTTTGACTTCTTTTGATTTTCTTTCAACGGTACAGGATTTATTTCTTCTTTTTTTTCTTTCTTATGTTGGTAATATAGTACACTTATTCCTGCATAACTAATAGGTACTGCGAGTGCCGTATAAACAAGGAAAGATAAAGCAATAAATATCCATATAATTGTTGTTATAATACTATTTACAATTAAAATCTTTAATAACTTATTTAATCCAAAAATAATTAGTATTCCTAGTCCAACAAAGATAAAGTAAATAATCGTTGTAGTAGCTTGAATCAATATAAGAGAAATTAAATCTTTCAAATGTTTTTTAGAACCTAAAAACTTACTTTTTCTTCTTGCTTCCTTAAAATTCGAATCTTCTAACACATAATAATGTAATGCATATATCCATTTTAGCAATAAGGCAATTAATAAAATCACCACTACACTAAAAATAAGAATTAAAATCTGATTGTTTTTAATATAATCCATAATAAATTCGGGAATATGAATTGTTGATACAAAACCAGAAGCCACACCAATATTTAAAAATGGAATAAGGAATAATACTAAAAAAGCTAAAGGTAAATTTTTCAACCGAAAGACTTTTTTACATTTTTGTAAAGATATTAAAATGGCTTCTAAAACCTTAATTTTTCTATTTTGATAGGATTGATCTAATATGACTATAATTGTTGTAATATCAAACATAGAGTATAACATCATAATCATAACCAAAATGAATAATAAGAAAAAAGTAAGTGGATTTAACAGAAAAGAAAAAATATTTTCAAAAGTTAAATAACTATAACCTGTTACTTTCATTGTTAAATCAAATATTTTTAAAAATAAAGGAGAAAATATGACTAAAGATAATATTTTATATAAACACTCAAAACCAACAAGTGCTCCTATATTGCAACGAATCATTTTTAGTATTTCTTTTGTTTTTTTCATACGGAACCTCCTCCATATTTTACTTTTCAAATGTAACAATGATATTGCCATTACCTAAATCAGGTAAATGATCAATATGGCCTATTTTTGTATAGCTATAACTAGTATCAAATGATTTATAAAATAGTACTAGACAATTGTTTCCATAAAGCATAATATCTCCTGTTACAATATGTTTAGGACTTCTTGCATTTGTAGGCAATGGCTCATTCATATAAACATACTTTTCGTTTCCATTTAACTCACTCATTTCAAATTCTTGGGGTAAGCTATTTAGAAATGCTTGTGAGGTTTCATTATTTTCCATTTTTGCATTATATTTTTTACCATCTATTATGACATTGATATTTGTAGTCGTTTCCATATTCTTCTCTATCTCGCTTTCATCTTCATTTACCGTATTATTTTTTATAGATACAGTACTATAAAGTTCTTTATTAAAAACTTCTATTATTATCCCTTCCTCATAGTCTAAATTTTTTCCTAATTTATGCACTTTTGTTATTTTATAAGTTAATGCTCTAAATTCAATAGATCCTCCATCTTTTAAACGAAAAGGTATTGGAATAAACGAAATCAATAAAAACAGAATCACTACTATAATTAAAATCTTCTTTTTCATGTACTATGTTCCTATTCTATTTTGCTGTTTGTTTTAATTAAATATGTTTTTTTAAATTTTATAATACTCATTATAAGCATAAGTAATCCAATGAATATAAAAAAGATTCCTAAAAATATATTTTCTTTTAATGAAAGAAACCCTGCTAAAAATAGGAGCCCAATAACAACAATAAAAAATAGGGCTATTATTATAATTAAAGGGTATCGGATATATTTAGGTACTTTACTGCTTTTACTTGCTTCAATGCTTCCTTCAAAAATTAATTCGAAGATAAATTCAAATATAAATTCCATATCTAAACTCCATTCCAAAAGAATCATTTGTATTTATTTTATTTTCTTAATTGGGTGTCTAATCACCGTTTTTAATTTACTTATTTCACATCTTCTTGGATCACTTAAATAAATTTCATGATGAAATCTAGTCTCTGTTATATCTAACTCGTATCCATTTTCTTTCATATATTTGTGCATTAAATCGATTGTAGTCGGTTCATCATCATAGCTGCCAATATGCATACATTGAACGCAAAAGCCTTCCTCATAAGTTAAAAATTCAACTTTTGAAAAGTCTTGTTTTTTCTTTTTTGTTGCTTCCTCTATAGCCCAATCAAAATCACTCTTTGTTACAAAGTCTGGTAGTCTAATCATTGAAATAAAATTAAATTTATCCTTACTTTTATAATCTATTCCATATTTATTACCTTCTTGCCACCAGAATCCTTCTAGAGGTGGAACAACATATTCAAAAAAACCTTCTATTTTATATGCCCCCTTATAACTCATTTTTATAGTAAAAGCAATCGCATACAAAAGTCCTATTGAATTTTTATATTCACTATTTTCGTCATTAGGATTTCCTTTCCCTCTCACTGCAATATAATTCATTTTAGGAATTTCTATAATACTTGGTTTATTCTTTGGCATATAAAACTCTTTATATTCTTTTTTGTAATCAAAAGCCATAATAACTCTCACCTTTCTTTATCACTATAAATGTCTATCTATTTTTCTAAAAGATAGGCATTGTTTGGACTAATGGCTACTTCTTTCGTATAAATCATCCAATCTGTTACATCATCAATTGTATACCAAGCAACATCTCCTGTATGCATATCTGGTATATCATAAGGTTCTTGTGTTAGTTTCGCTTGGAATTTGTTTCCTTTCATTTCCAGTAATTCAAACCAAATATGTTCAAACTTTCCCTTCTTCTTTAAAGGGAGACCTATTTTCAATAATATGGCATTTTCTTTATTTTTAAAAGCTTCTTTTACGTAAGAAAATCTTTCTATAGCAAGCTCTTTCATTCTTTCTGTTTCCTCATCACTGAAGAAAAATATTGGATTCTCTTTCCATAACTCATCATAGATAGAAACTTTATTTAATACATGATTCTTTTCCTCTTCTTCACTTGTATATAAGAAGATTATACTTGTTTTCGTATTGTGACCATTTTCTCGATCTTTCGGTCCGCCTAGTTTTAATTTTTTATATTCCTTTATTCCTTTTATCCAAGGAACACAGGTGGCAACTATTGGATTGTTATTAATAAGATTCCCTATGTATGCTCCATTATAGATTGGATTGAAAGGTTCTTGTTTATCAAGTAAGTACATAGCATAGGTATTAATCAAATTATAATGTTGCTCTGCATGTTCTTCATTTGAATCTACGATTTCAAGTTCTGTTAGACCGCATCTACAAAGTCCATGGGTATGTAGCCATACGTTTCCTTTCTCACTTGTTACCGCTTGCACATTAAATAAATCTTTCGCACTTGGTAATACTTTAGATGTTGCCGTCATTTTTACCCATTTGGCAGGTAGCATTTTTTCTGCACTTTCATCTACAACACCTATTAAATCAGGAATTAAGGTTAAGATAATCTTTAATTGTAAATGAAATGCTTTTTTCGCATGTTTTCCAAATCCCATAAAAACTGTAATTGCCTTTTTTGCATTTAATAGGGAGTCTCTTTCTTCTTCACTAAATAAAAAATTACGATATAAATAACTTTCTGGAACGGAAATCCCTCCCCAATATAAGCCGACATCATATTCATCATTCTCATAAGCAATTTTTAAAGTTACCATTCCATTCAAGTCATAACTTGTATCTTTAATTTTAAAATCTTTGCTTGATGATAATCTTTCTATTCCTTTTTTAAAAACATCTTCACTATCTGTTTGAGGAATCCCCATCATATACGATTTTTCTTCCCAATAATTTAATGGTTTTTCTATCAATTTCTTTTTAAACATCATTTATTACCTCTCAAACTTTCTTAGATTTTAATTTTTTGTTCTTCTACTTGTTAGTTATTATAACATGAAAAAAACAAATCTTCTATACCAGTTGATTTGACTTATAAATTGTAATTTATTAATATCTATCTTTATATTTTTCTCTTGCTAAATTCACTATTTCCTCAACAAATTTTTTCTTACCAGCCGTATACAAATCTCTATTAGGCTTGCATTTGTTACATAACTCTAATTTTAATTTTTCGTATTCTATAGCTTTTCGTTGATTCTCATTAAGATAATCTCTAAAGTATAATTCATCACAGTCTCCATATTTTTTTATATGAATATGAAATACTTTATCTGCATAGCCATTTATTGTATATCCCTTATTAAAGGATATTTTGCGAGCAGATTCGCTCATCAAAATATAATCATTGTTAAACAATATATCTTTTACAATTTCTTTATTATCAAAATTTATTTCTATTAGAATATCAATAATTGGTTTGGTTTTTATATTTCTAATTGCAGTGCTTCCAATATGACTTATTCTAGTTATATAATTGCCCAATAAAGATTTTAAAATTTTTTCTTCCTTTAAATAAATATCTTTAAAATTATCAGTATTATCCGTAAATATTATTGGAAACAATTCCCATAACTTTTCTAAACGCATATCTTCTAATTTCATAAATTTCTCCTCTATAAATTGTGCTTTAACAGTTACTTTTAAAATCGATATTCGCCAATTTTGCTTGTTTAATTAATTCTTTGGTTTGTAGTTTATATTGACGCCCATCTTTTATAAAATAAGTTCCACATTGTCTAAATTCAAAATTAACATTTTTTCTTATACATTGTTCTCTAATATCTAATGCCC
>CAYSFO010000044.1:0-10478 GCA_964430695.1 uncultured Muribaculaceae bacterium
ATATCATACTTTTTTCTTTTTTTGTATATTATTTTTATTCCAAAGAAAAAAGGAAGTATACTTTCTCCCTTCTCTTTATTAAATATTATCGTTTCTTATCGTCTCAATAATATTTTGTTTATTAATTTTTCTTAAAGAATATCTCATAATAATACCTATAATGATTGCTACGAAAATAACAACAATTACAAGAGATTTTACTGGAAATATATATTCCATTTCTAAAGCATCTACGAATGCTCTATAAATCAAATACGAACCAGCAAGTCCAAGAGGAATACCAATAATAAGAGCTTTTGTACCATAGAAAATACTTTCTAAACGAATCATACGATTAAATTCTTTTTTGGTCATTCCAACACTTTTTAGCATAGCAAACTCTTTACTTCGCAAATTCATATTTGTCGTAATGGTATTAAAGATATTTGTTATCCCTATTAAACTGATTACCGTAATGAATCCATATAAGAAGATAGAAACAATTAAAATCATTGCATTCATTTCTCTCATATATTCATCAATATTTTCATAATTAATACGTCCGTAATCCGAATTTTCTTTCATCAAATGATCTATATTTTTTTCCATTTTAGAAGTATCACTCACTTTTAAATACAGCGAACCATTATCATAAATATGAAAATTCTCTTCTAAAACTTTGTCACTAACCACTAAATGCCCAGAAAGCGAATAACTCGATTCAAGTCCCATCGGTCTTACATTAAAACGGATAATTTCGATAGAAAAATCTTTTTCCGTTTCTAAATCGCCATCATTATAAAACACACTTTGTCCAGAAAGAATATCATTATTTTTAAAATTATATAGGTTTCCAATATAATTTTTCTTATCTATTGTATCAGAATGTTCATCAATTAAAATACCTTTATTTTTACTATTCTCACTATTTAAACCTAATTCTTTCAAATAACGATTAAATTCCTGTTCTCCAACGGCAACAACACGAATTGTTAAAGAATCTTCTCCATACTTGTAATAGTCCCAAATTTTTCTTCCATAATCAGAAAGATAATCTTCTGTATTAATTTTTAAAAAACCAAATCTTAAGATACTATAATTTTCTACTAAAGAATCCGTTCTTATTTTTTCAAAAATTTCTGTAGCAAGGTCATCTTCTACATCAATGTCTGACCAAATCATCATATTATAACCAACTTCTTTATAATAGACAGTTGTCATTTTAAATCCAAAATCAATAAATGAGGATAAAGAGATGAAAACAAAGATACTAACCACAATAGAAATCACCGTTGTACGATATTTCTTTTTGTTTCGTTTTAAATTTTTATAAGCAATTACTCCACCCGTTTTAAATAACTTTCGAACAAGCCATGGCGTTCTTAATTTTTTTCTTTTAATCTTAATTTCATTATTACTTCTTATCGCTTCAATCGCAGAAATTTTCGCTACTCTTCTGGCAATAAAAATAGTTGAAAAGTAAATGGTAACAGCAGCAAGTACAATAGAAAGTACTATTGGAAATAACGGAATGCTATATACAAAATGAATACCATTTAAATAATCACCTAAAATAAAATTAATTAAGAAAATCAATACAACGACGGCGATAATTCCACAAAGAATACCTATGGGGATAGAGATTAAACCTAAGATAAAACCTTCAAATAAAACATTCTTTTTAATTTGTTTACTTGTTGCACCAACACTACGAAGCATACCATACATTTTATATTTTTCTGTTATCGAAATATCAAAGCTATTTTTAATGACAAAAACACTTGAAATAATGATAATACCAATAACAATACTGGCAATAACATACAAAGCATTCATCGTCGGACTATCGGTAACCCCTAAGTATCTTAAAAGTTCACGATTATAAGTGTAATCATACTTGTCTTGTGCGATTTCTTTTGTTTGTTCTGCATAATTTTTAGGATTTTTATAAAGAAGCGCAGCACTTCCTGAACCTTCTATTCCATCTAAATATGTGATACATGTATATCCTGGTGCTGAATACTCTTCAAAAGTATAATTTAGTCGTTCCATAATTCCTACAATGGTGTAACTTTTTTCTGCCTTCGCAACAAACTCTTCCTCTAAAGAAAACTCTTCTTCATCACTTTCAGAAGCAACAGGATTATTTTGTCCTAATTCATATCTTTTCCCCTCTTCATCATAGACATAACGAGTCCCGATATTTAGGGTTATCGTATCTCCTATTTTTTTATCATAACCACCACCCATAATTAAATGATTGCTAATCAGAATTTCACTGTCATTTTCTGGCAGTCTTCCCTCTATTAAAGCAATACCCATGTGATGTAACGCCTTTTCATCAAAAGCACGTACATAAATATAAGGCTTATATTCATTTAAGGAATCAAATTTAGCATATCCAATGTTATTCATCACATAATAATCTTCTATATTTCGATTATTTTCTAAGGCAATTAAATCAGATTTACTCATATCTTCTATCAGTACATGATAATTTCCTTCCTTTTGCATCGTTGCATTTACTAAAGTTTTTTGAAAACTTGTCACCATTCCGGAAACACAAACAATCAAAGCCGTAGATAAAATAATCCCAATAATTGTAACAATGGTTCTTTTTTTGTTTAACGTTAAATTCTTTTTTGTTAATTTATTTAAAACATTCATAATTACATCTTCTCATCCTTTATGATTTTTCCATCATCAATGGTGATAATACGGTCAGCTTGTTTGGCAATTTCTAAATCATGGGTAATCACAATAACGGTTTGGTTATATTTTTTATTTGACATCTTTAAAAGAGAAACAATTTCATCACTTGCTTTTGAATCCAAGTTTCCAGTTGGTTCATCCGCTAAAACGATGGCAGGATTGTTAATAATTGCACGTCCAATCGATACTCTTTGTTGTTGTCCTCCAGAAAGCTCATTTGGTAAATGATTTTTTCTAGACTGTAAATTTAAAGTTTTTAATACTTCTGTCAATCGTTCTTCTGACACATTTGTATTGTCTAAATTACAGGGAAGCAAAATATTTTCTGTAACATTTAAAATAGGAATTAAATTATAAAATTGATAAATAATTCCAACTTGTCTTCTTCTAAAAATGGCCAAATTGTCATCGGATAAAGCATAAATATCTTTTCCGTCAATAAATACCTTCCCACTTGTTGGTCGACCCACCCCACCTAGTAAATGAAGCAAAGTGGATTTACCGCTACCACTAGACCCTACGATAGCTACAAATTCACCCTTTTCAATTGAAAAATCAATATGGTCAACGGCATTAATTTTATTTTCGCCTTTCCCATACGTTTTGGTTAAATTTTCTACTCTTAAAATTTCCATAAACCTCTTCCTTTCAAAAAAAGTATATGAAATGTTTGTGACTCTAAAGTGACTTTATTTATTAAAAAAACTACTTACATTATTTTGTAAATAGTTCTAAATTTTTATATTCCTCTTTGTCCGCCAGTAAAATCTCTATCTAAATTATCTATATTATTAGATGTAACAATACTACTTGGTAAAGTTTGTGTTTTTCCTAATAATTCTTTTTCTTCTTCTAAAAACATTCTTTTAATTTCTAATAGATCATTTGCAATCACGAGCAATTCAGGATTATGATTTCTTGTTCCAGCTAGTAATAGTCTTTCTCTTAAATTTTCTAATTTTTGCATAGCTTTTCGTTGTATTTCCATTATTTATTCCTCCCATTTCGCTTATTCTAATATAGGATAGAAAAAAAAGCAAATGAAAAGATAGTATTTATTCTACTATCTGAAATTTTACTGGCTGCCCCAGTAGGATTCGAACCTACGGAATGTCGGAGTCAGAATCCGATGCCTTACCGCTTGGCTATGGGGCAATAAATAGAATTTTTTTAACTTTTAACTCGAACATAATCATAACTAAAAATTCTCTTAAAAGCAATAAAATTCTAAAGATTTGTTAATCTATTTTTTACGCACGATAATTTCGTCGTCCTCTTCTAAACATCCTAATAACATGGTAGAATGAACATCATGTTTTAAAATATTTGCTTTTACTTTCTTTTCATCATAATTTGCATAACAATACTTACATAAATGAGAACAACTATTATAAGCACCAATATCTACCATATTGGCACAATTGCATGGTCGAGCATTCCATTTCGGATATTTTTTACCTGTAAGTTGAAAAGCCAATTCCTTTGATACACAGGGTTCGTTTACTAAACCATATTTTGTTAAATGTTCCCCTTCATAGCAGGTTTGAATAACCATATGATGTTTTTTTCCAATCTCACTTAAAGCAAGACCTAATTTTTCATAATCTTTCTCTTGTAATTCCTTTAATTGCAAGAGATTGGCATTCTTCTCTACATTTTTATACATATCAACAAAAGAGATGATTATATGATGGATGTATCCATCTAAAAGATTACACAGTTTTTCAAAGGCTTTTATATGATAAGAAATTGTATAGCGATTATTTACTAAAATGGGATCATATCTAACATACACATACTCTTTACCTAAAACTTTAGAAAGTTCTCGAATGCCCTTAATAATCTTTGTTTTGTCAATCACAAAAGGTTCAATATCTTTTTGATAAGGGGTTAATGTTACATGAAAAAGAATAGGTTTATCAATCTTTTCTAAATAAGGAAGAATGGGCAAAGGATTTTTGGTACAAAAAACAATTAACTCTACATCACTAAAATAGATACGACTTACTTTTTTTGGATAAAAAGGGTTTCTAACATCGACAAAACCTTCTTCAAACCTTTTCATAAGCCATGGTGTATAAAAAGCTACTATATCTGTTCTACCACTTATATTTAAAATCATAAAATCATTTCCTAACAAAAACTATTGTATGAACAAAAGAATAAAATAAGTTTCAAAAATTTTATCCCTCTTGGTCGTTGCCTCTCAAGTTTCCTGCTTCATAGATAAAGTATCCTTTATTCTCATGCAGGCTTAAATTCCGATGGTCGCCACCGTACTTATTTTTATTTATTTTTTATTTTAACATTTTTATTCTAGTTTTTCTACCCTCAATAGAATATCTTTAGGAAGAAGAAGCTTCACACGATTAAGTATTTCTGTTTTTCGACACAATAGTTACTTATTTTACTGCTTAGATATTCTACATTTGTAACCTTTATAAATTGGAATCCACCCCCTTTGAATTCTTGTTATATTCATACAACTATTTGTTTAGCAAGGGGTAAATTTCACTTTTTAAAATTTTCTTAAAAGTAAAAAGTTAGCTTTTTATCTTATTAAAGTATGACTTTCCCCTCATAATAAGAGTTTATTGTATAAAAAAGCAACTATAATTTACTTTATTCACATTCATTCTTTAACTCTCTTAACTTCTCTTTCACCATTAATTCTAATTCTAAAGGAACATCAATCTTACGCAAAACTAAAAGACTATCTTGCAATTTTCTTTTTAAAGGCAAACTTTTAAGTTGTTCTGCTACAACCTGATAGTCAAAATCAAAAATAGGATTTTCAGATATAAATTTTTGAATATATTCTTCAATCGTTTTCATAACATAAACTTTTAAATCATATGTATCCATTTCTTGAACACCATAATACCCACCAACTAAAATTTTAAATTCATCTTCATTTGTCATAGTATATTACTCCTACTTATCTTTCAAAACGATTGCTCAGCGATCAAATGTAATTCCTTGAATATATTCCATTTTTATATCATTCATGATTTTTTTACTTACACGATCATAATCTACTTCTCCATTTTTTATAGCTCCTATATTTTTACCAATAATTTCATAAGCTTCTTCTATATCATTCACATTTGTAATTTTATATCTTTCTTGTAAAATTTCTGGATAAAACTCATGTAACGTCTTTAAAATATAGACCGCAACATCATCTATCGGCAAGACTTCTTGTTTGATACTAGTCATAGATGCTAAGTTTAAGGCAACTTTACTATCACTTAATTTTGGCCATAAAATACCTGGAGTATCTAACAGCAACAGATTATAAGAGGTTTTTAGCCATTGTACACTTTTAGTCACACCAGGATTATTCCCTACATCTGCTACACGACGATTCGCTAATTTATTAATTAATGTACTTTTCCCTACATTGGGAATACCCACAACTAAAGCACGAATTTCTTTTGACTTTAATCCTTTTTCCTCTCTCTTTTCTTGCATTTCATTCATCAATTCATAGGTTGTATTGATAATTTTTTTATAATCATCATCATTATTTAAGTTGACTAATAAAACTTTTGTTCCTAAATTTTCATAATAATTAATCCATTTTTGGGTTACTTTTAAATCACATAAATCTTTCTTCGTCATTATCAATATCTTAGGCTTATTTTTTACAATATCATATATATCTTTAATTTTAGACGAATAAGGTATTCTTGCATCCACAAGTTCATAAACAATATCAATTAAATGAAATTTTTCTCCAATTACTCTTTTTGTTTTTGCCATATGGCCTGGATACCAGTTTATATTTGTCGAAGTTTGTCGATTGTCCATTTATTTCACTTCCTTAATTTTATTTATAGTTTATAAAAAATTGTATTAACTTTGATTATTTATGCTTTTTTTCTACTTCACTAAAAAGATTTTTATTTAATTCAACATCTTTCATTAATTCATCTCTGAATGTTAAAAATACTTTACTATCTATATCTAACTGTCCTAAAACTTTCATATCATTTTCTAGATTCAATGTATCAACTTCGCTTATTAAAATAAAATTATAAATTTTATAAAATGTATCTTTATCTGTAACTAAATTTCTGGTCCAATCAATAATATTACCCTCATTAGTTAATAAAACAGAATGCAAAGATTTGCGTTTTCCAAAATGAATAATACCAGTTAGTATTTTTGAATTTTCAAAATTCAAAGATAAATCCATACTTCTTAGATGACATTTTCCTTTCCTATTATCTGATTCTAATTCTTTAATCACCTCTAGATGCTTCAATTATTTGATCAGAAAACACTTTAAAAGGAACTTTAATATCATCTTCAACATACTCATACATATTTGTTTCTTTATTATATTTAATATTATCTAATTCAATCCCTATGTTTTTAACTTTATTTAACTCAATAATTCTTTTTAACAATTTTTTATGCAATATTTTTGTAAATG
This sequence comes from uncultured Muribaculaceae bacterium, assembly GCA_964430695.1. Lineage (GTDB taxonomy): Bacteria > Bacillota_I > Bacilli_A > RF39 > UBA660 > MGBC108787. The sequence continues at coordinate 7,133 of CAYSFO010000044.1, forward strand.
TATCAATTGTCATTAACATTTTAACACTTTTATCCGATTTATCAATTTCAGTTTGAGAAGCACCATATAACAATTTATATGTGTTTATATTAATTCCAGACTCATCATATCTTGTCACATTATCACCATCCTTTTTACCTATATAAATTTTCTATAACTCTAGTAAGACAGTCTTCTGCAGTTTTATCTGTATCTGAAAAACTCATTCTAAATAATTTTCCATTTACCTTAAATATATAAGGATTTTTTACTTTTTTATTCTTCATTACTATTCTTATCCTTCTGATTTTCTTCTAAATATTTATTGTAAAATGCATCCATTGAAGAAATATATTTTTGATCTTGAATTATTCTATATTTTTCATATTCTTTTTCTGCTTTTTCTACTGCTTGTTTATGCGAAATATTTCCACTATTTTTTAAAACATCTTTTCTTCTAAATTTTAATAAATTATCGGTTGCATTAATCCAGTCTTGCATTGTCATAATGTGTCTTTCTTTAGCTTCGTCTTCTGCAAAGACTAAAAATATATTGGTTAAATCGTTCAATTTATTTAATTCTTCTTCTTTTAAATAATTTTTGGCAATACTTACATCATATTTGTATATTAAACCATCAGGACTATTCTTCCAATTTGTAAGACCCATATATTCTACTTGTGAGTTTGCTCTTTCATATATGAGCTCTGCTGCTGTATGTCCTGAAATAGCAAAATGAAGTTTGTTTTGTACAATTTTAAAGAAAGTATAAGCTTCTTCTGATTGAGGGTTATAATCCGTTGATGTTGCAATAAATAAATCTGTTATTTTTTGATATGACATTCTTTCACTTACTCGAATAGTTTTTATTCTTTCGAGTAATTCATCAAAATATTTTACATCATACTTATTTCCTTTAATAAACCTTTCATCATTTAAAGCAAAGCCTTTAGTCATATATTCTTTTAATATTTTTGTCGCCCATATTCTAAACTCAGTTGCTTTTTTAGAATTAATTCTATATCCAACTGCTATTATTGCATCCAAATTATAAACTTCTGTATTATACCTTTTGCCATCAGTAGCAGCTATTTCCATTTTGGAAATAACTGAACTTTTATTCAATTCATTTTCACTAAATATGTTTTTTAAATGCTTTGAAATAGCAGGGACTTGTACATCAAAAACTTTGGCCATTCCTTTTTGTGTCATCCACAAAGTCTCATCTTTAAATATAGCATCTACAACTATATTTCCATCTCGATTTTTATAAATTAATAAATCATTTTGATCTAAACTGCTCATTTCTATCACATCCTTTACTTATTACTTATCTTTTCTCTATCTACTTTATATATAACATTCACTTCATCTTCAGTGGGTTCTTCCCATACAGCCTCTAATTTTTTCATTAATCCTTCATCCAAATAAAAGTCAGAACCTCCATTGCCTTCTTCTACTCTTTTATTTCTTTCCGCAATATTTTGTTTCCATGTTTCATTATCAACATGCACATAATGAAGTTCACATTCTATATTGTTCTCTTTATAATATCTAATTGTTTTTTCTCTTTCCGATTTAGTCCAAAGTCCTCTTTCAAAAATCACATTAGCTCCTGCTTTAGCAATCTCACCAACCTTTTTGGTCAAATACTTAATTAATCTTTCTGAAAAAATATTATAAAATTTACCTTGTTCATTATTTATTAATTCATAAGTAGCCTCATCAGGAGATATTATAACAGCATTTAAAGACTCTTTTAATATTTTAGAATAATAACTTTTTCCACTACAAATTTTACCACATACTAATATTACTTTTCCCATACATTCATCCTTTCTCAATAATATTTTAAATAATATTAGAGTACATACCAATTCCTATCTTAAATAACGCTAAAATCATTATATTATACCAATTAAAATTCATATATAATAGAATCTTTTATGACATCTTTATAATCAATAAAAATTTTAACCTCAAGAGAACTTAATTCAATATCAAAACAGCCTCTTTTATTCATATAAGTAGTCGTATCAGATAAATCCTTAAATTCTAAATAAAAACATATAGAATCATCATTTACTTTTTCTACATAACAGTTAGAAGGCCAAATTAAAGCAGGTTCATTATTTTCAGATAAACAATACTCATTAAAATCAATATTTTTCTTTTCTCCTACTTTTATGCTATTCATTTCTTTCCAATTATATTTTAAACATACTTTAAAACAGTATTTACATGATTTATCCGTAATTAACAAATCACTTTCATTTAATTCAATTTTACTTATTCCAACATTTTCATTATTAAGAATCATAGCATTTAAATACTTATTCATAATTGCCTCCTTTTGCTTTTTTAAAGAAATTATAAATTACAATAATAGTATACTTTATTTTTACTTATTTTAATAGTAAATACTCCATTAAAAAAAGAACAATTTGTTCTTCTTTAAACTTTCTTTTTCTTAGGTTTAGGCAATGGTGTAATACTTTCTAATTTTAAAACAACATCTCTTAATAATTCTTTATTATCTATATCTACAATATAATGTTCTTTTGCTCCGTCATACGGAAACCCTTTCTTTGCATTTTTCATTAAATCAGCAATTTCCTCTTTCATCTTTACATAGGCGATATTATCACAAACAATAAGGATTGGTTTATTATTTACATAAACCATATATTCTCCAAACATTTTCTTATATTGGATTTCTCCAATAGCAGGTATTTGTTCGCAAACATATTCGATATAATCTTTTGTAGTTGCCATAAAACTAATTTTCTACTTTCCCAAAGCGATTAAAAGGATAAATAATAAAGTTGGTCGTTCCTTTTATATTTTTCTTCTTAACAGGTCCAATGGTTCTACTATCTAAAGAAATCACACGGTTATCGCCTAAAACAAAGTATTCATCTTCCCCTAAAGTAATACTTTTATAATCCGATGTATCACCGTAGGCATAGGCATCTTCAATTTTTTTATCATTTATATAAATCGTATTATTTTCAATGGCTATTTTTTCTCCTGGAAGTCCATAAACGCGTTTGATTAATTCATCTTTTTCCGTTTTAACAACTACAATGTCATAGCGATCAATTTTTCCTAATTTATTTAAAAGCATATATTCGGTTCCATTTAAAGTATCATACATAGAATTCCCATTTACTTTGATTGGTGTAGCTATAAAAGTTCTAATTAAAAGAACAATAACCAAAATAATAATATAAGGCAATAACTCTTTTACATTTTTTATTATTTTCTCTTTCATATAAATCATCCTATACTCATTTTATTTTACTTCTATTTTTTCTTTTCCACCCATATAAGGTCTTAAAGGTGCTGGAATATTTACACTTCCGTC
>CAYSFO010000045.1:0-10467 GCA_964430695.1 uncultured Muribaculaceae bacterium
ACGACGTCCATTTTTATCAATTTCACGTTTAAAATAGATACTAGGACTTCTTACTAATTGAGAAACAATAACACGTTCTGCCCCATTAATAATGAAAGTACCTGCATCTGTCATCAATGGCATATCCCCTAGGAAAATTTCTTGTTCTTTAACTTCGCCTGTTTCATGAATAAATACACGTGCTTGTACCTTTAAAGGTGCAGCATAGTTTACCATTCTTTCTTTTGATTCTTTTACAGAATATCTAGGCGTGTCAAAAGAATAGTCACCAAAGTCAATGGTCACATTTCCTGTAAAACTCTCCACTGGAAATAATTCTTCAAAAGTTTCTTTGATTCCTTCTTCTAAGAACCATTGATACGATTTTTTTTGGATTTCTAATAAATCCGCAAGTTCCATAGTATTTTTTGATTTTGAAAAGCTTCTTCTTTCAGCATAGTCACCGAATTTTTTTAGTTTATAAGCCACAATTTCACCCCATCCAACATATTTTTCAAACAACTAATTTCACAAAAAAAATTAATACGTCACCAATATATAATTTTATCAGTGTTCATTTTTAATGTCAACTTTTTTTTGCTTTTAAAATATAAAAGCCTTTTTCTTTTTTTATAATATTGATTTCATACATAGGCATAAGTTCTTTCATAATGCTTTTTGCCCCTTGGTCTTTACGAACAACAAACCAAAGACTTCCCTTTTCTGTCATAAAATTTTGAGCGTTTTTAAGAAGTTTTAAAACAACTTGCTTCCCCGCCCGAATTGGCGGATTCGTAATAATTAAATCATATTTATTTTGGACATTTTCATATACATCACTTACAAAAGACTCTCCATTTACTTCATTTTCTTTAATGTTCATTTTCGTTAAATGCACCGCTCGTTTATTTATATCTATTAAGGTTGCTTTTACATTTAAAATTTTAGAAAGGACAATGCCCATAAAACCATACCCACATCCGACATCTAAAACACTCTCTACATCTTCTTCTTTTTTTTCTAAATACGTTTCTACTAAAACTTTACTTCCGTAATCAATTTTATTTTTTGAAAATACTCCATTATCGCTATTAAAATGGAAAGCATACATTTGATAATTATATTTTATTATTCTTAATTCACTTTTTAATTCTTCGTTATTTGTAAAATAATGTTCCAAAAAATCACCATTCGTTCTAAAAGACTAACCATATTCAAAATTATAAGAAAAACAAAATGAAAAGTCAATGACAAATTTAGTAATTTTTGCTTGACTTTTCTTATAAAGTTTGTAGCAAATCAAACATTTAATGCTAACACAAAAATTTTTATTTTGTGAGTTTTAATCTAGATGCAAATTTAGACGAATACATACTTACATAATTTTGTATCTCTCTTTTTGATGCTTCATGAAATTCATAATAACCATGTTCATTTTCTTGATAGACCAAATAATGGATTTTACTTTCCATTTCTAAAGTATAAACGGCAAAATAAATTTGCTTCTCTTGGTCATAAAATGGCGTGAATGGTATGAGACAGGGTATATTATCACTATTTTGGGAAAAAAAGTAATATAAATAACGTATATAATTTGTGCCACTCATATACCCTATATTTTCCCTACGAAAGTTCATAATTATTTCTATGATTTTATAAACACGATTTCGATAATCTTCTGGACTAGCACTTTTAATTATTAACTCTTCTCTTAATTGTTCTAAAATATCTTCTGTTTCTATCCCTTTATTATATTTAAATTTTTTCTCTAAATTCTTATTTTGTTCTTTTCTATCCGTTAAATCTGTAAAATTTTGTATTGGAAGTCCAAACTTAATTGCTAGAATATCATCTCCACAATTTTTAGTTAAGTCTGCTATAAATTCTTCCTTATTAATCCAAAATACAACAGAATAATGTACACCACCAATCACTCTAGCCAATATATCAAATTCTTTTAATAAGTCAACATACATATAGGACCAAGAGGAGCAAACAATTTTAAAATCAGTAACCTGCTCTATATCTATTCTTTTTGCCACGACTTGCTCTTCCTCCTCTTCGGTTCCATATGTCCAATAAGGGTCAAAATCAAATAATTGCCCTGTTCGAATGTAGATATAGTATGCTATTTCATATTTATCTGTTAGTTTGAGACTTTTTACTTCTTCTTTTAGTTTGGCTAATAAATTCACAATATTCACTTCTTTCCTAAAAAACATTACTATGTAAATTTTAAGTTATGTTCATTCTTTGTTGAATAATTCATTAAAAGTTCTTCGATATATTTCCTAGCTACTTCATGAAATTCATAATAACCATTTTTCATTTCTTGATAGGCAAAATAATGTATTTTATCTCCTATAATTATAGAATAAACTTCTATGTATATTTCCTTTTGGGTATTAAAAAATTGAGTAGAATATGCAGTACTGGATGTGTTTAAAAAAGAATTCATTATTATATAAATAAACTCCGTACCACTCATAAATCTTATATTAGGCCTAGGGAAGTTTATAATTGTTTCAATCGCTTTCATGCTTTCATAAATATATTCTTCTTCTGTTAAATTTCTTTCTTCTTGGGTATCTTTATCTATTATCTTTTTATTTGTTAATTCTTCTTTAATTAGATTTAATACTTCTGCTATACTTGTTTTATTTCTATAGGTTGTTTGTTCTTTTTGTAAGATTTCTTCATTTATCTTTCTACTAGAACTATTAAATTTGTGAAGTGGCAAACCAAATTTAATGGCATAAATATCTGTTCCATATCCAAAAGCTAAATCAGCACTAAATTTTACATTATTAATCCAAAATATAACATAATAATGTTCTTCCATAATGTTAGTAACCATTGCTGTTATGCCAAAAGCATTTAGTAATTTAGCATACATATGTGCCCAAGAATAACATAGAATTTCTCTCTTTTTAATATTACGAATATTTACCTTTTTTTTAATAATTTGTTGCTTTTCTTTCCGAGTTCCGTATACATAAAGAGGATCATAATCAAAAAACTCTCCTGTTCTTCTATATATGAAATAAGCAATCTCTAATTTATCTGTTAAATTTAAAGTATGCACTTCTTTTTTTAATTGTTTTAAAAAATTCATAAAAACCTCGTTATTTCACGAGGTATTATAGTTAATTTCCAAAAATAAATCAACTTAAGAATGCTAATTTGTTTAACGTCTTTTGCTTGACTTTTCTTATTAATTTATGTAATTAACTTATCTTGCATTTTCCTCTTCTTTAGCTTCTTCTATCATATCTAATACGGTTCCATAAGAATACTCTTCTTCCTCTAAATCTGAACCCTTTATGACACAAGTTACATTATATCCTGGGTACTCTTCTAGTTCAAATGTTTCAAAGTTAAAAAACTGCGTATTTGTTATTTGATATCCTATTAGATATTTTACTTCCCCCGTTTTTAAGTTTTCTAATTCATAAGAGTTTAAATATATTTTGTTGAATTTTGTAGTTTTTAAATATTCATCTTCATATTTTTGATAAATATCTGCATCAAAGTTTGCAACAATTTCTCCATTTAAATACACATTTGGAAATACATTCCCAAACCAAATGATTTGAGGGGAAACAAAAATAATTTCGTTTGCAGAATTTTTAATATTACTACAAATTTTAGAACCATAAGCTATCGCTACATGCTTACCAATATATTCTCCTGTTTCTAAATTATAATAATCACATATAATGGATGTAATATTAGACTTATCATAATAAAAAGGAATCAATGTATTTCCATCTTTAATAACACCTGCAATATTTTTCAAATCATCTGCATCATTTATTATTTCTTTTACATCTTCAGGGTCACGACGACAACCTGTTAAAGTTGTAGATATACCTAAAAATATTACTCCCGTTAATAGTGCCTTACGAATTTTTAATTTTGTTCTTTCTTTATTTTCTTTATTGTTCTTTATTATTTTCATAATATCCTCCATTAATTGCTTGTTTCCTAAAAAAACAAATTATCTTCCTAATTCTTGATATTCTCTCACGTCTATCAAACGATTATTTAAAACTGTTACTATTTCAGTTACATCATATCCCGTAACATATTGTTCAGAACTTAAAACTCCATTTTGATTATACAAAATGCTTGCCCAATAGATTTGCTCTTGTCTTGAAAAACCAAGCATTAAATTTCCTTCTATTTCCAAACGCTCCATGATTAATGGATAATTCTCTAAATGCATGCTAGAAATATCTACATCTGAAATCCAAGTTCTCCCTTGCATCCAAGCACCTGTAATACCATTTGTATTTTTACTAATTAATAAGTTTTGTCCTTCTAAAGATTTTTTATATAATTCTTGATCCATTCTTTTTTCTTCTCCTTCTTTATAAAGTGTACTTATAATACCATACATTCTATTTTTTTCAAGAAAAAAAGAAACAGTTAAAACAAGCAAGTAATTGGAATTACATTATTCTTTTCATTTAAAGGGATTATATCAGGATACAAACAGATAAGACCACCCTTACCAATTTCTTTTTTACATTTCTCTAAAATTTTAAAGTTTTCAATCATAGCCTTATCAGGATTTGCCGTTTTCTTAATTTCAAAAGGATATAAAATATTATTAAAACTAATAATCAAATCAATTTCTTTTTTGTCTCTATCACGATAAAAATAAATATCATAATCTAAATTATCCGAAGAATTGTTTTTATTTTTTATAATTTCACTAATAACAAAACTTTCTAAATAATGGCCTGAAACGGAACTATTCATTAAATTTTCTGCACTATCCCATTTACACAAATAAGCACATAATCCTGTATCCATAAAAATGATTTTGGGAGTTTTCGTTACCCTTTTTAATTCACTTGATAAATAAGGTTGTAATAAATATATAATATTATTATTTACAAGTACGCTTATCCAAGAAGCAGCAGTTTTTTCATCAATTCCAGCATCACTTGCTATACTTGCATAATTTAATAATTCTCCATTACGTGAAGCAACACTTACCATAAATTTTTCAAATGCCAAAATATTGCCTACTTGAGCTAAGTCTCTAACATCTCGCTCAATATAAGTTTTAATATAGCCTTCAAAAAAATCTTTTCTATCCGTTTCATTTGCTATATATTCAGGCATTCCTCCTTCAAAAATATTTTTAAAAATATCTATAGGGTCTACTTCCATATTTTTTTCTAAATTCCGAGGGTCAAAAATTTTAGAGGAAAAACTTTTCTTTTCTGCATAACTTAAAGAATACATTTCTACTAGTCCAACACGACCAGCAAGAGATTCAGATACCCCTTTCATTAATGGAAATTTTTGAGAACCAGATAACCAATACATCCCTGTATCTTCTTTTTCATCAACTTCTAACTTGATATAGGATAAAAGTTCAGGTGCATGTTGGACTTCATCAATAATTAAAGGATATTTATATGTCATTAAAAATAATTTAGGGTCTTCTTTCGCAAGTTTTCTTATACTTAAATCATCTAAAGAAACATAGTTTCGATCATTGTCTTTTAATGCTTTTAAAAGAGTTGTTTTTCCTACTTGTCTTTGCCCCGTTACTACAACTACTTTTTTAGTTTTGTTTAATTTTAAAATTCTTTTTTCTATCTCACGAGTTATCATCTAAGGCATCCTCTTTTCTATATTCATTATAAAATACCCCATTAAAATAGTCAATGGCAAATCCGGAACGAATTCCGGATTTGCCAATAAGTTAAAATTTATATATTTACATTTAACTCCCTTTTGCATCCGTGTACTTGTAAAATCATTTGTATTTTTACTAGTGCACTTAAAATATCCTATATTCTGTTTTTTCAAGAAAAAAAGAAACTATTTTGTCTCTTTTATCTTTACATAACATTCTTTCATATAATCATCTGTCATACCCGCAATAAAATCTATGACTTTACGAGCTATTGTTGTTTCCTGTAAATATTCTTCTATCATATCATTTAAAAACATTTGATAAATTTCAGATTCTTTATTTTCGTTTTCTATATCTTGTTTATATTTAGTGAATAAAGTTCTAAACATCGTTTCATATTCTTTTACTTCACTAACTGAGTTTGCTTTCATATAAATATTTTCTGTGTTAAATTTCTTTAATTCAATTAAAGCCTGATATACTTCTGGACTCATTTTTATATAGGGCTTATTTTTACTATTTTCTATAATATCACTTACAAAAGTGTTAACAATATTACGATTTGTAACTCCTAATACTTTTGTCACATTTTCTGGAACTTCTTCTTTTTTTATAACACCTAGCATAATTGCGTCTTCAATATCTTTTCCAATATAAGCAATGATGTCACTTACTCTTACTACACATCCTTCTAAAGTCATTGGTCTTAATTTTTTATTTTGTTCTTTATCTACATAAGAATTATGATATTCTTTTAAAAAATCTTCTTTTGTTTTTGGTACAGGATGGTATTCTTCTTGAGGAAGTTCTCCATTATGACACATAATTGCATCTAAAACTTGTAAAGTTATGTTTCTTCCCTGCCCATTTTGCTCTAAGTGCATAAGTACTCGAACACTTTCAATATTATGATTAAAATAACCTTCATTATTTTCTAAACTAATTTCATTTAAAATACGCTCTCCTACATGACCAAACGGTACATGACCAAGATCATGTCCAAGAGAAGCGGCTTCGATTAAATCTTCATTTAAATTTAAATTACGCCCAATCGTTCTGGCAATTTTACTTACTAATTGGACATGAACCATTCTTTTCGTAATATGATCATTTTCGTTATAGCTAAATACTTGCGTTTTATCCGCATATCGCATATAACTTAAAGAATAAATAATTCGGTCAATATCTCTAAAAAAAGGAGTTCGATATTTATCTTCCTTTTCTTCTTGAAAACGATAAGCATCTTCGTTTTTACAAGCATATTTACTTAACATTTTAAACCCTCCTACATTATTGTTCTGCGTTATTATCTTCTTTTAATTTTACTAATACCTCACGTGGTTTACTACCATTTTGAGGTCCAATAATTCCACGTTCTTCTAATAAATCAACAATTCTTGCTGCGCGGTTGTATCCAAGTCTAAATCTTCGTTGTAATAAGGATGCACTTACTTTTCCTGTTTCAAGTGCAAATTTAACGACTTCATCATAAATTGGATCATCTGCATCATCATTTGCAAGAGCTGGACCAACAGGACTAGAGCCTTCTAAGTTAGGATTGGATAAAGATTCATCATAATTTGCACTTTGTTGTTTACAGACATGATGAATAATTTTACTAATTTCCTCATCCGAAATATAACATCCTTGAATACGGGTTGGATTCGTTGCTCCCATCGGCAAGTATAACATATCTCCTTTCCCAAGAAGTTTTTCTGCTCCAGAAGTATCTAGAATGGTACGAGAATCAATATAGCTGGCAACGGAAAAAGCAATACGTGATGGAATATTGGTTTTAATGACCCCTGTAATGACATCGGTAGATGGTCTTTGGGTTGCTACAATTAGATGAATTCCTGCCGCACGAGCAAGTTGGGTAATACGCATGATGGAATCTTCCACTTCTTTTCTAGCAATAATCATAAGGTCAGCCATTTCATCGACAATAACAACAAGATAATTCATCTTTGGTTCTGGAGATTCCGGATGTTTTTTATTCTCTGCCTCTATTTTTTCATTATAATCTTTTATGTTTTTAACACCTTTATTTGCCAGAACCTTATAACGACGATCCATCTCACTTACTACTTTTTGAAGAACTAAAGATGCTCTTTTGGGATCCGTTACGACAGGACACATCAAATGAGGAATTCCGTTATAGTTTGATAGTTCCACTTGTTTAGGATCTACTAAAACTAATTTTACTTCATCAGGTCGATAATGCATTAAAAGGGAAATAATAATACTATTAATACAAACGGATTTACCACTACCAGTAGAACCTGCTACCAAAACGTGAGGCATAGTTGCTAAATCCGCATTAATTGTACGTCCTGCTATATCTTTTCCTAAAGTGACTAATAAACCTTTTTTAATTTTTTCCGGATTGGCATCACCAATCACTTCTTTAATTTTAACAGCACTCACTTCTTTATTAGGAATTTCTACTCCAATAGTACTTTTACCAGGAATAGGTGCTTCAATACGAATATCTTTTGCCGCAAGCGCCAAAGCAATTTCTTTGTTGATACTACTAATACGACTTAACTTTGTACCAGTTGGAACGACAACTTCATATTGCGTAATGGCTGGTCCTACATGAATTTCCACTACTTTACCAGAAATCTGAAAATCATTTAAAACTCTTTCTAGGCATTCTTTATTACTACGAATAAATTCTGTGGAATTGACTTTTTTATTCCTTGTTGGTTCATCTAACAACGAAAGTGGTGGTAAGCAATACGCACTATTTACCACAGCATTTGATGATTCATTATTTTCTAATAATTTTGGTTCTTCTACTTCATTATTTGCTGTATAATTTTGTTTTAATTCTTCTACACTCGTAATCACAATTTTGTCATCCTCTTCATCGGCTCCTGTAATAGGAATAAGATCTTGCGAATCAGATGCAACTTCTTTTGTTTTCTTTTCACGTTTTTTAAATTTAAAGATTTTTCCTAATATCTCTCCTATATTTAAATTAAATGTCATTACGAGTCCAAACAGACAAAGAACAGTTAAAACAATATAGGTTCCAGTTAAACCAAACAAACTAGATACAGCAAAAGAAAATGCAGCTCCTAAAATACCTCCTCCGATGACTATTGATGTTTGTCCTGTTGAAGTTAAGATATTTGCTTTATTGATTGAATCTACACGATCCATATAGTTATTAATCGTTTCTTGAAAAATACTAGATGGAGTTTCACAATTCTTTACAAATGTCATATGAGACAATACTAAAATCACAGCAATAATTAAATAAATTCCTAAAAGTTTTGCAGAGAAAAAATTGGGTAATTTTCTTTTAATTAACATATGAATTCCTAAAATCAAAACAAGGAAAAGAACACAAAACCACCATTCTCCAAGTAAAAACATGGCAAATTCTTTAATGATTGCACCAACAGGTCCAAAACCAAAGCCAATTAAACCCACTAAAATTAAAACTAAACCTGTTAATTCAACACTATATTCAAATTTATTAGCACTTTCTTCTTTTGATTTTTTCTTCTTTGCCATATCTATCTTCACCATTTTTATTATAACAAGAGAAGACAAGATTTGCAAAAAAAAGTACAAGTTTTACATTGTACAAATATTATGAAATTTTTTAAAAAACGATTTGGCAAGACATGAATTTCTGGAGTTTGCCATTCTAAAAATTAAAAAGGACGGCTACGTACAGAAAAACATGATTTATTAATTATAATACCTATAGTGATTATTATCTTCTTAATCATCTTTGTTTAACAAACGTTGGAGTTGAGTTAATAAAAAAGCACTGTCTAAAAGTACTCTCTTTAACAATGCTTTTTATTACTAATTTCATGATAATACCCAAGGTTTCGCTTTCGTTCCAGAACCTGAGGCGGCAGAGACTCCAGACTTCAGAGTTACAATAGGACGTACTGCACTACTGGCACTGACCCCACCAAATAGTCCTGTGTAATATAATTGCGAATAATTCAAATTTTCGTTAATCGCATAACGAACATTATACCTACCTCTCACGTTAATAGGATCGGAGCTATCATAATAATAATAGCGAGATGTTAACCAATAAGATGTAACTGTAGTTGTGGCAGTTACTTTATTCGCTACCAATGTTCCTACTGCTGTTTTTACTAATTCGGTATCTGTTTCATATTCTATATCTCCACATCCACTTGTTTCTTTACTATTATCTGTTGTATGACTTGTTCCACATGTTTCTTTGGATAATGTTGCTGTTAGAAATTCTGTTTGACCATTGAATCCCATATGTCTTGTTGTGAGTGTATATTCATAGTTAGCATATAGACTTGCTAACGTATTTAGTGCTCCAACGAAATTTTTATACCCTGTTTGTCCATTAAATGTAACTGCTGTACTTGATACATATTCGGATACCATTTCGATTGTTCCATCATTATTAATTCGAATGATTCTCCATAGTTTTAGTTCACTCGGTTTGATAGTAACAGTACTTGTATGTCCAGTGAGAGCTTTTGGTACAACATAAGAAGCTATGGTTGGTGTCATTTGGACATACTCTCCTACTTGAGCAGTTGCTGCTAGTCCTGTTTTCGTTGTTGCTGTTGTATCTCCTACACATCCTTTCGTTCCTTTTACTCCAAATATTGTGACTCCACATGCTATATTACCTGCTTTTAGATTACTATCTCCTTTGATGATTTGATTTCCACTTAGGTATTGACCTGCACTTATTGTCTGATTACTTGTTCCTGGTGTATAGGTTGCTGATGATTTACTTGGTATCGTTCCTACCACTAGTTTGCCTTTGTAATACGTTTGATAGCCAGATAGTATTTTTGTTTCATCTG